>JAUVCJ010000235.1 GCA_030595765.1 Thermoplasmatota archaeon
AATACAACCGAGGAGTCCCTAACAGCAATGGCAGGTGTTGATATTCCCACGGGCGAGAGAGCTGTGTCATATGTCCTGGTCTGCAAGAATCTCAAAACCGGTGTGGCTCTGGCGCAGTGGGAGAATGCAGAGCCTCTGGAAGGAGAAGCCTGGGACAAATTCTTCCAGCCGCCTTACGTCCCCATCTTCTCAAATGGCCAGTGCCATGTACTGGGTGTTATTTCGGATTGATTTTGACACATTTTCCCACATCTTGCGATCTACACTCCGATGCGCTTGCATGAATTGGTCAGAGGACACCTATCACACTTGGGCTTGGGTTTGCATAATTGGTTGCCAAGAGCGACCAGAAGGGCGTGGAATTCGTTGTAGAGCGCAACATCAGGCGGAAGTGCATCCTCAAAGTAACTCTGGAGCGCATGATAATCATAGATGCCCTCGGTCCATAATCCGACTCTGGTCAGTATGCGATAGGTATAGGCATCCACCACGAACTTTGGTTTCCTGCCAGCATACAATACGATCGAGTCTGCGGTTTCCGGGCCTATTCCGTTCAGAGAGAGCAGGGCATTTCTCATCGGGATGGTATCCATCTTGAAGAGGCCTGCAAGGTCTGGGCCAAAACTACTGATAAGCTTCTGTGTCACTTCAATCAATCGTTTGGCTTTCTGCCTGAAGTACCCTGATGGCTTTACCAGCACTTCCAGTTCCGATAGGTTCGCGCCAGCAAGGGCAGTTGGCGTCATCAACTCCTTGGCTTTCAGGTTTAAGATGGCCATCTCCACATTGCGCCATGCTGCCTGCTGGACAAGAATGGCACCCACTATGACCTCGAAGTCTGTTTCTCCCGGCCACCAGTGCTGAGGGCCAACCCCCTTGAGCAAAATGTCGTAGAGCTCAGGCAGATCCATTTCCGGTTCTGGCTCATCCGGCTCAACTTCTTTCATGTCGGCCTCTCCCATGCCCCCTCTTTCATATTAACCTCTTCCATGAGCCATAAAGGCAAGACGCAACCGATAAGCTTTTCCTCTGGGTGTAGGAAAGGCTTTTCTTCTGGGTATGGGAAAGCATTAACTGTTGGCAGTTTGCTACTAGATGCAATGGATCCACTCGTGGCAATTCTTTTGGGAGTTCTTCAGGGATTCACTGAATGGCTGCCCATCAGCTCTTCCGGGCATCTGGTTCTAGCTCAGTACTTTACTGGTGTCACCCCTCCAGTGTCCTTTGATCTCCTACTCCATCTGGCCACCCTGGTAGCCGTGCTGTTTGCATTCCGCACTGACCTGCTACGCATGGTGCTTGCCCTGTTCGGGATCGGAGACTCCAAAACTTTGATCATGGCAGACAGGAGAATGATGTTCCTGATAATCGTTGGCACCATCCCTGCAGTCATTGTGGGTTTTCTCCTACGAGATGTTTTTGAGACGCTCTATGCCTCTCCAGCAGCAGTGGCAGCAGCTCTGATGTTGACAGGTTCCATTCTCTGGTCAACACAGCATACCAGACCTCGGAAGAACACAGACAAGCTTGGGCCACTGGAGGTGCTTATTATCGGCGCAGCTCAGGCTCTTGCCATTGTACCAGGTATATCCAGGTCAGGCTCGACAATCAGCACAGGCATGTACCTGGGCTACAAGAAGGAGGCCGTAGCCAGGTTCTCGTTCTTGCTCTCCATACCGGCCATTTTGGGCGCCACTGTTCTCTATCTGCCAGAACTAAGAACCGCAACAGCTTCGCCAGACTGGTCCAGCTTTCTCCTGGGTGCAATAGCTGCAGCTTTCGTTGGCTATGCCAGTATCAAGCTGTTGCTGGAGGTCATACGCAGGAAAGGTTTCCATTATTTCTCCTTTTACTGCTGGGGTCTGGGTGGGCTGGTACTGGTGCTACTTGTGCTTGGTGTTTGAGTGTCTTTGAGAATGTGCTGGTAACTGCTAGTTGTTTAATGGTGTGGACCAGAGACCGCGATACAGGCATCAAACATGCCTACCCCAATGGCGACCTTGTGTCCATGGACATACAATATGGCTACTGGCTGTATTCATTGGGCACCCAGGATATGTCAATAACCGGAAGCGTGCTTTCATCAACCATCATCAACGTGTATTCCGGCTGGAACCTTATTGGAGTGCCATCAGCCACAACCCGCACGTTTGAGAGCGTTCTAACAGGGGTTAGCTGGGACCGAATTATGACGATGAGCTCTGGCACTGGTGGATGGCTAACCAACGACACTGACAAGCCAGCAAGCCATAACGATATCGACTCCTTCGAGCCTGGTAGGTCGTACTGGATATTCATTACCAGCGACGACTTGATCCCGTTTGCAGTCGTAGAGGAAGGGCCAGAACAGATAATAATAATTGAAGTGTTAGCCGCACCGTCACTGTCCACTGGCGCTACTCGCTCGTCCATGGAACTTCCTTCAGAGGCTCCTTCAAGCGAGGGCGGTGCTCCTGATGGAGCTCCTAAGGTGCTGAAGGGTAAGAGTATGCCAGTAGGAGTTTCGGCTGTAGAACACATGCTCATGCCTGCAATGATGGGGTTAGTTGGATTCGTAGCGATGGTGGCTGTTGTTGTTGCTTATAAGAAGAGGGGTTTGCAGGGTTGAAGCCTAGAGCACCTTTCCGACCAAGTGCCTAATAATCGAGAGCATGACTATGTGTGGCACACGCAATCATTTTCCCTAAATGATAAGCGTGCCACTATAACTATTGATGCAATCCTCATGGAATTTACTATTCAAGTGACAGTTTTTCCTATAATGAGAGCATCACTCCAACATGGAGAACAAATCAATAATGCTCCTTGCAGTTGAGCATTTATTAGATATCAACGAAGAGATCTGAAATCAAGCATTCGAAGTTATCGGGGTGGAATATGGCGGCTATAGTGATTATCCAATTAGGCATGATAAAATTGAAGCTATCATTACAAATGCTCCAAAAGACGATTTGCTTGATATTGCTGCTTACTATTTGAAGAACATTATCTTGCTTCAGCCATTTGCAGACGCCAATCACAGAACAGCTCTTAATGCTGTTGAGCTATTTTTGATAAAAAATGGGTTGCAGTTTGATTACACTGCCGAAGAATCTGAAATATTACAAGAAACCATATACCGTATCAGATCCAGAATATATGGGACGTATGAAGAGGGGCCTGTTAGTCATTTATTTGAAGTAAAAAATGAAAACGCCTATCCGGGAATCTCAGCAGTCAACTCTGGATAAGTGACTGGAACACATGAAATAAGCCGCTTTATCGCATCATTCATTGCAGATCCCAACCTTCCGCGATTGTTGAACCTGAACTCGAATGCCTTTAGATATTT
>JAUVCJ010000184.1 GCA_030595765.1 Thermoplasmatota archaeon
AGCGTACTTGTGGATAACCTTGACCCTACAGCTCAAGTCTCCTCACCTGCAGCAGGCCAGGTCCTTTCAGGCGTGGCGCTGGTAAGTGGATGCGCACAAGACCTGGGAGGGCTGGTGTCTGTGGAGGTTCGCAATGATACCTCAGGAACCTATGCCAAGGCTGCATTGGACCCAATAACCGGCTGCTTCGAATTCAGTTTCGATACGACTGCGATGGCAGATGGCGCACACGTTCTGGACCTGCGCCTAACTGACGCAATAAGAAGTGTGAACGGCCCATCCATTGGATATATCATAGACAACACCGCACCAGGCGTTTCAATAACAGCACCAACCCAAGGATCACTGGTGTTCGGGAACTTGAACCTGATAGCAACCATTTCCGAGCTTCAACTGGCATCGGTATCCTTCAGGGTGAACTCAGGGCCTTGGAGCGCACTGCCCAATGCAGGACCATACCAGACCACTATTGACACCACGGCCTTGTCTGATGGGGCACACACTGCCTCGATCTGGGTAGTGGACATGGCAGGGCACGAATCCATTGGAAGCATCGGCTTCGTTGTGGATAACGTTGCACCAGTCGTGGAGATAGCATCCCCAATTGATGGGCAGCTTTTGAATGGCATCAACACATTCGGAGTGCATATTGACGAGGCAGTTGATATCTTAGACGCCTACATAACTCTGGATAGTGTCCAGTACAAGCTAGCTCAAACCAACGGCGCCTGGGAGACCACCCTTGACACCTCTATGCTAACAGACGGAAGCCACACCCTTACTGCAACTGCATTGGATGGGGTCAGGCAGACAACAACAGGAAGCATATCACTGGATGTAGACAACACTTCTCCAATTCTAAGCCTGCTTTCTCCATTGGACGGAGAGGTTCTGAGCGGGGAAGAGATACCGATCGACTTCTATGTCCTGGAGCCAGCTTTTACCCCGGTGGTGCAATTCAGGGTAGATTCTGAGAATTGGACCCTACTGGTGCAGGGAGACACAATTAACCACACCCTCAACACCACCCTATACCCTGATGGAAACCATCTCCTAACAATAATGGCAACCGATGGAGCTGGACAAACATCAGTAGTGGTAAGGGAGTTCAGGGTTGACAATACCCAGCCTGAGGTTTGGATGCACGCGCCTGCAACCGATGAGATAATTGTCCCAGATGGGCTATACATCATTCGAGCTACTGCTTCGGACATTGTTGGAATTGAGGCGGTCTGGGTCGAGGTGGATGGAACTGCCAACCTAATGGAGCTGAACACGGTTTTAGGCTACTACGAAGCGATCATTGACCCGATTATGCTAGCTGATGGGACTCATACTGCACAGGTATACGCAAGGGACCTGGCAGGCATGGAGATCTCAGGAGCGGTTGTGGACTTCCAGATAGACGGGAAAAATCCCTTCATGAGCTTGACCGAGCCATTAATGGATGAGGTTGTTCTGGAGGATTCACTCCAGATCACACTGGATGCAAGCAACCTTGACGGAGTAGCACCGGTCGATGGTGAGCTGAATGCAAAGCACTCCCTGGATGGCAGCAACTATGTCGAGCTGGCCTTCTCAGGAGACGACCAGAACTATCAGGCCATCCTTGATACGACTTTGCTTGGAGACGGTGTGCATGTGCTGGAGATAGTTGTGGAGGATGATGCAAGGCATGTGAGCCTAAGCAGAATGAGTTTCTTCCTTGACAGAACCGACCCAGTACTGAATGTGGTCAGGCCAGTCAGGAGCGGCACCACTTTGACCAATGATGCTGTGTTTCAGGCATTCGCCTCAGACATAGCCGGGATTACCCTGGCTGAACTGAGCGTAGATGACGTTGTGGTCTCAGAGCTTTCACTGGATGATGAGAATGGATTCTATCAGGTGCATCTAGCCGACCTGCTCCTATTGGATGGCGAGCATAAGCTAGAGGTCAGGGCAATTGATGGCTCTGGAAGGGAAACAATCAGCTCCACTGTGGTATTGATGGACAACTCTGGACCTGTGGCCACCCCGATAGGGCCTTCTGAGACTGCAAAGCAGACCGACACAGTGGTGATATCTGCAAACGTCGCAGATGTTTCAGGAATTGTACAGGTCCTTGTGCGCATCGATGACGGTGAGTGGCTGCCTTTGAAGGAGTCTGATGGAACCTACTCATTCAAGTGGGCAACTACTGCCCAAGACAATGGAGAACACATCTACCAGATAATGGCCACAGACTCATTGGGCAACTCTAGGACCACTGTTTACACTGTAGTTGTAGAAAATATGGATTGGCTGCCCATCATCGCCTTGCTGATTGTTGTAGCGCTGGTCGTGATCTTGCTGGCGTTTGTCATTGTCCGTAAAAAGAAGTCGAAAGCGATGGACGAGGAAGCCAGGATCAAGGAATTAGGCGAGACTCCAGAAGGGTGCAACGCCTGCCTGGGCACCATTCATGAGCATGAGACAGAGGTGGCCTGCATATGTGGCAAGGTGTACCATCAGCGTTGCGCGAACGCCACTGAGGAATGCCCAAATTGTGGAGCGACTCTGAAAACCGATCTTGGTGTTTCTAGTGACGAACCCATGGACGATGAGAGCCTAGACAATGTCGAAACAGACGATGAGGAAACAGATGGTGCAGACACTAGTGGAGTCTTTGGTGGGGGAGTAGACGATGCTGGAATAAGCGATGCCGACACAGATGATACCCTTACAGAAGATCTTACTGAGGAAGATGATGGCGATGACGAGGAGAAGGTTGAGGATAAGAGTTCGAAGGGATTCTCTTTCGGATGGGGGAAAAAGGCAGAGCCAGAAATAGATACTGATGTGGAGGGCACTGATTTAGAGGACACCACAGAGGATGATTCCAACCTTGAGGAAGAAAACCCAACATCGGAAGATGAACCCCCAGCGCCAGATGAGAACAACTCAGGTGAGGAAAGCTCAGAATTGGATGCTGTCAGTGATGTTGCTCCAGAAAATAATTCACGGAATGACCAATCGAACCAGAATGTAGAGCCTACCAATGAACCTGATACCGAGGTTGCAGACCCTTCGGACGGAACCACAACGATAGGAGATGACCCAGAACCTGGAATCACTGAACCCTGGAACAGCGCCTCTGGGATGAACGATCCACGCCTGGATAAAACAAAGGAGCCGGACAACAAGAAAATGGATTTCGGAAAGCCATTGATAGACCTTGATGAGAACTAGGCAACATAGTCATCTCTAGAATATAGATAGCCCCAGCTCTATGGAAACTAGTGCAAAATGTCCAAGCCTTGCTTGGATCAAGTGCCGCAAGTTAGCCGAAAACTAAAAGTCCCTCGGGTGCATCTGCCATGCTGGAGATGGGCCTAACATCCCAGCGTAGCTAGGTCGTGGCCACTCCCAATGGAGCGTGAAACTAATGGTAGTACTTATTGCGAGTGGCTGGACGATATTCGGGGTTCTGTTCCTGCTGATATTCGGGCTGGTTCTTGTCCTCTTAGGCATAGTTACCGCCTGGTTTGGAGCGTCCAAAGGAAGGATGATAGGCATATTCCAGACCCTCATTGGATGGGGAGCGCTAATTGTTCTCTATTTCTACTTCTTTGACTGGGCAATAATTTGGGCTGGCCTCATCATCATAGGCTCTGTTGTAATAGCACTGGCCATTGCGATCGGAGTTTATCTTGGGCTTATCATGCGTGCCTGAAACCTGACTAAATACCCATTCTGCAGTGCAAAAGCCCAGAGTACCAGGCTTCTAACAAGCCCTCTACACATTCTAGCGTGACCTATAGTATGGTCAATGCATCATTTTTGAAGCAAGCGAAACAACGAAAAGCTGCTGAATGAACTTTTGTTCTCATTCAGCGCTGAGCCCGAAGCAAGCGAACAAAGTGAGCTTGGAAGGGCAAAGCGCCATTTTTGAACGAACAGAGTGAGAGAGAAAATGGCGCTGAGGAGGAGATTCGAACTCCCGAGGGGCGGACCCCACCAGCTTTCAAGGCTGGCGTCGTTGGCCGGACTTGACTACCTCAGCAATCGGTAGCACTGTGGATAGCAGTGTAAGATAACAAACCTAAAAGCAGACTTGTTGCCTTCCAATTCTTACCCCAATGCACTGTGCATTGATATAAAACTAATTCCCTAAAGAAGAAACTCTTAAGGTTGTTTTAAAAAATTAGCAACCGCAATCAATTTATCCAAGGCCAATCGTTGCCAGTTTCGTGTCTACTCCAAAGATAAGCGTGCTCAGGCTTGGCCACCGCCCTGCCAGGGACAAACGCATCAGCACCCATGTCTGCCTTACAGCTAGAGCGTTCGGAGCCTCTGAGGTGCTTGTAAGCACAAAGGACCCGGGACTGGAGAGGACCGTTAACGATGTTGTTCTAAGGTTCGGAGGAGATTTCAATATAAGAACAGGTGTTAAATGGCGCAGGACCATTCAGGATTTCAAGGGCACCAGTGTCCATCTTACCATGTACGGAGAGAAACTGGATGATGTCCTTCCAAAACTTGCTGGGGTAGAGGACCTTCTGATCGTTGTTGGAGCCGAAAAAGTGCCTGGTGATGTCTACAAACATGTGAATTTCAACGTAGGCGTTGGTAATCAGCCTCATTCGGAAGTAGCGGCGCTGGCAGTCTTCCTTGACAGGCTCCAGGGTGGTAGTGAGCTTGAAAAGGAGTTTAATGGGGAGCTTACTGTTGTTCCAACAGCCAATGGCAAGCGCATGTTAGAGGCTGGGCATAAAGAAAGCCCAGCAAAACCTATTTGAATGAGAGCAATTATGTACTTCTTCCGATGCCGTTGTAGCTCAGCTGGTGGAGCGTGGGACTGTTAATCCCAAGGCCGCAGGTTCAAATCCTGTCAACGGCGCCATTTATTTCACATGCAATCAATCTCTGCTCAAGGGACA
>JAUVCJ010000112.1 GCA_030595765.1 Thermoplasmatota archaeon
GATTCTGATTCCTGGCCGTTGTTCTACGATTACCAGATAACGGACTTTTCCATTCACATAGACCCATTGACCAACCTGACCACACTCATTTCCCCCTCGAACTGGTCTGGAGAGATCAGAATAAGATACTATGCAACTGACAGGCTTTCCCCACCAATTTTAGGAGAACTGGTGATAACCGTGCTGCCTGTAAACGACGGGCCGTATCTGAAGCATCATCCTGGCACAATAGTCCTGACTGAAGACATACCAGAAGTTGTCTTCAACATATATGATGCGTTCATCGATTCTGACTCTGGAACATTGGCAACCGAGGCGTGGCCTGAAACTCCAGGAACCGTGATGATAGACATCACAACGGCAGGTGACGGGGGCAATGTCATCATAACGCCAGTCACCAACTGGTTCGGCTCTGTTCAGGTTCATATAAACATCACCGACGGCTCTTTGAATTCCACGGTTACATTTTGGGTGGTGGTAATGCCAGTGAACGACGAGCCTGCAGTTACAGGCGACATACCACACTTTACCATGATAGAGGACGGGCTCTCCAATCACATAAATCTCTATCATCATTTCAATGATGTAGACAATGCCACCATCTACTTCTGGTCCGAGGTTACCGAAGGCATTTTCGACATCGAGATACTTACCAATGGCTCGGTAATGATTGTTCCTGGCAATAACTGGACGGGTGAGGGTCGTATCAGGTTCTATGCCAACGACAACCGAGCCCTTGAAGGTGCGGCATTCACTCTGTTATGGATCACTGTGGTTCCAGTCAATGACGAACCATGGGCTGGCACCATACCCTCGACGTTCACCCTGAAAGAGGACTCCACAGACAGGTTCCTGATAAAATTGAGTGATTATCTCTACGATGCTGAAGACCTAGTTCTTACTTATCAGGCGTTTGTACTTGTCAACGGCTCAAGGGTCGATGCCACGATTGAAGAAGACATCTACCTTGGTCTGGCAACATCCCAAACAGATGGCGAGAACTGGTCTGGCGAAGTGCTGATAAAGGTGAGTGCAACTGATTCCCTAGGGGTGAAAGTGACATCCAATGCATTCGTTGTCATTGTGTCCCCTGTCAATGATGCTCCATGGCTGGATCCGTTGCCGGATGTCAGGCTCAATGAGGATACAGACCTGGATTGGCTCAATCTCTCTTCTTACGCTCACGACGTCGACACTCCTCTGGACGAGCTGGAATATGAGATATTCTCCCAAACGAACTACCAAAACATCGTTGCTATGATAGATAGTAATTCTCAGTTGAAAATATTGACCACCACAGAGAACTATGCCGGTTCTAGCCTTGTGACCGTTCTTGTGGAGGATTCGGATGGTCTGTCAACAAAAATGAGCTTCACAGTCCATGTGGATGCCGTCAACGATGCCCCGATCGCCAAGGTGCTTGCTCCAATGGTAGCCTCCCAATACATGACAGGGGAGGATATCAACTTCCGCTCTGGCTCCTATGACTTGGATGGCGATGTTCTGACCTATCTGTGGGAGTTTGGAGATGGCGAATCCTCTGTTCTTGATTCGACTATCTACACCTACACCAAAGAGGGCACTTATTCGGTGCGCCTAACAGTTACTGACCCATCTCAAGCTTCATCCTCCGTTACAGTATCGATTCTTGTCAGAAGGGATCTGGATCAGGACGGCATCCCTGATCACCAGGACCCTGATGCTGATGGTGATGGCGTCCCAAACACACAAGATGCGTTCCCGTTCAATGGAAATGAATGGGCAGATTTCGATGAGGATGGCATTGGCAATAACGAGGACGAGGACGACGACAACGATGGTGTCAACGATATCGTTGATGCCTATCCATTGGACTCTGCCCGGTCTACTGAGCTGGGAGGAGGACCTGACTGGACCGCTCTTGCCATGGCAGCGCTCCTTCTGCTCCTGATACTTGTCCTGGCTGTTGTTGCTCTCAGACAGCGTGGCGCTGTGGATACTCCAACTCTTGATTCAGAGCACATGCACTTTGTCAGGTGCCCATCCTGCCAACAGAGCTTCTATCTCCAGGGAGATGAAGGCAAGATCGAATGCCCGTTCTGCGGCTCTCTAAGCAGAAGGATCGGCTAAGTAATTTGGCTCTTTATTTGAGCTAGGTGTGCAATCAGCTTTGTTTGGGAGTGAGCCTAGAAATGTTTTGTAGCAGTTGTAGAAAAGCCAACACGCTGTTGGTTGGATATGTTTAGTAGCTAGCGTTTTACAATGGTGTTCTCGAAAATTCGTTGGCGTAATTCGTTCCTTGCATCCAGAATTTCCTGGTCATCAGGGTCAAACTCCAGCGCCTTTTCGAAGCAGGATAGTGCTTCCTCCTCCCGTACCAGCACAGCCAGGGTCTTGCCCTTGGAAAACCATGCATCGGTATCGTCAGGCTCTTTTTCAATAATTATGTCCAGTGCTTCAAGGGCTCTGTTGAATTTCCTTAATTCTCTTAGAATTATCGCTTTCTGGTAAAGCGCATCCAGATCGTCGGGGTCCTTCTCAAGAATGACCTCGAACGCCATCAAAGCCTCGGTGTGCATTTCCAGGTCAATAAGGCACATTCCCAATTCATAGCGGGCATCAAAGAAGTTCTCGTCGATGTTAAGAGCCATTCTGAAGGAGTCTGCGGCCTCGGATAATCTATCCATCTGCTCCAGCGCCAGTCCCTTATTATACCAGATCTTTTCGTCCCTATCGTTTAAGGATAGTACCTGATCTAGCATGTCAACTGCTTTAACGTGCTTGTTCTGGCTGAAAAGATACGCTGCCAACATTTTGTAAAGTTTCTCGTTGCAGCAGGCCTCGTCATAGTATTCGTCCACTTCCTCCGCCCTGAGGATGATTGTATCAACGAGCCTATGCTGTTCTTTTGAGAGCTTTGCATCCGTTTCTACATCTTCCAGGCCGAAGTCATCACTCAGGCCCAAGTTCTCCATCATGTCGATGTGCTGGGTGGTGTTACGAAACTGCTCTCCGCTCATGGACTGAATGAACATCATCATTTCACCAGGATCAGAAGACAGAATCTTGACCTCCCGAAAGGTAATTCGCTACGCAATATAAAGAGTTATTGAGCTTCTTAGCACGGGTTGAAGTAGAGTCTTAGCACAGGTTGAAGTAGAGATTAGAGTTTTAAGAACCTTATTTCTTCTTCTTCTTCTCTATTTTCTGTGCTTGCCAAGAAGCCTCTATGCTTTATAGTGGCGCACTTATCATTTAGGACAAATGATAACGTGTGCCACACACAGTCAAGAACCCTCTAAACATTATATGCTTGGTTCTTGGCTATGGCCTGTGCAATCCACAGTCATTCCCAGTTCCTTCAGTAGCAATAGGCCCATGTGTTCAGGGTAATCATCACGGTAGACAACTCTCTTGATGCCGGCATTCAATATCATTTTGGCACAGGTGTTGCAAGGTAGTACCGTGCAATAGAGAGTACCGCCTCTGGCCTCCCTTCCTGCCTGGATGAGGGCGTTCATTTCGGCATGGACCGCAGTGCAAACTTCCATCTTATCCCCGGATTTTATTCCTTGGATGTCCCTGATGCATCCCATGTCCGAGCAATGAGCCTGTCCTCTGGGATTGCCATTGTAGCCGCTTGCTACTATCTCCTTGTGCTCATTGATTATCAATGCTCCTATTCGTCTGCGTGTGCATGTGCCACGGAGAGCAATGCTTTCTGTCAGGTTCATAAAGTACTTGTCCCATCCCGGACGCGCATCATCGGACATAAAAAGGGGGAGACTTTGGTAGGCTATAAGACTTGTCCCACGAACGCTATCTAGGCCATGTATTTTGCTGGCCAGGCATTTGTTTAAGGTGCGCTCCAAAACGGCAATTAATCCAGCAAACCCTTAAATAAATCCTCATTGTTGCAACCCACATAACCCTAGGGGGAATCATTATGAAAACAGCAGAAGTAATGGAAAAAATCAATGCAAGATATCCAGGCGAGAAGGAATTTCATCAGGCTGTAAAAGAGGTTGTAGAGACCCTTGAGCCAGTGATGGAGAGGCATCCTGAGTTCGTGAAGGCCAATATCATTGGTAGGATCATAGAGCCCGAGCGCCAGATATTCTTCCGTGTTCCCTGGATGGACGACAATGGAGATGTGCAGGTAAACCGTGGAATGCGCATAGAGTTCAACAGCGCAATAGGCCCATACAAAGGCGGCCTTCGGTTCCACCCCTCGGTGAATCCAAGCATCATAAAATTCCTTGGATTCGAACAGGTATTCAAGAACTCACTTACCGGTCTGCCAATGGGCGGCGGCAAGGGCGGTTGCGACTTCGACCCCAAGGGCAAGTCCGACAATGAAGTTATGCGCTTCTGCCAGAGTTTCATGACCGAGCTATACAGGCACATTGGCCCCAACACTGACGTTCCAGCTGGAGACATCGGAGTCGGCGGCAGGGAAATAGGCTTCATGTTCGGCCAGTACAAGAAGATCACCAACAGGTTCGAGTCCATACTGACAGGCAAGGGCATCAACTGGGGCGGCTCACTCATCAGGCCAGAGGCTACTGGATACGGAGCAGTCTACTTCTGCGAAGAGATGCTCAAAGCCAGGGGCACAGATTTCAAGGGCAAGGTCGTAACTGTATCCGGCTCCGGCAACGTGGCTCAGTATGCAGTAGAGAAGGTCAACCAACTCGGCGGAAAGTGCGTGACTCTGTCTGATTCTGGTGGATACATCCACGACCCAGAAGGCATCACTGGAGAGAAGTGGGACTTCATCATGGAGCTCAAGAACGTCAAGCGCGGCCGCATCAGTGAGTACGCAGACAAGTTCCCAGGAGCTACATATCACGCAGGCCAGAGACCATGGGGCGTAAAGTGCGAGGTTGCACTGCCTTGTGCTACCCAGAACGAGATCAATAAAGAAGAGGCAGAGGCACTTGTCGCCAATGGATGCATAGCAGTGTCAGAGGGCGCGAACATGCCCAGCACTCCTGATGCAGTCGATGTGTTCATCTCAAATAAGGTCTCATTTGGACCTGGCAAAGCAGCCAACGCCGGCGGTGTTGCAACATCCGGCCTTGAGATGTGCCAGAACCACATCGGCATTTCCTGGACCCGCGAAGAGGTTGACAAGCAGCTTCACCAGATCATGGTGAACATCCACAAGAACGCAGCAGAGGCCGCACAAAAGTATGGCTCTCCTGGAAATCTCGTGGTTGGCGCCAACATCGCTGGTTTCCTGAAAGTTGCCAACTCGATGATGGACCAGGGCATCTGGTAGAACCAGACCAACCTGCTGCATTGGAACAAATGGCATTCCAGGCCATGCCCGATGCGCTAGGTTAAATGGTAGATAAAATCAAGGGGGCAGGTCTGTCCCCCTTACTTCCCTTAACCACTTTCCCTAATTCTTTCCCTTAATTCTTTCCCTTGATTTCTAACAATTCAAAATGGAACCCTGTCAAGTTCGGCAGCTTCATTGTTCTGATAATAGAGAATAATCCAGGGGAATCTCATCAAGGTCGACTCCGCATAGCCCAGAGATTTTCTTATGAAGCTCAAGGCATCGGTCTGCAGCTTGCTTAAGCCCCATTGCAGCAAGCCTGTAACGCAACAATTTCAAGCTCGCCTTCTTGCTTCCTCTGATCAGGTTATCGCAAGCGGCTACTATCTTTTCCTCAATGCTGACCGGGAAATAATCCTCTGGAGGAAGCCCCAGTTCCTCTGCTTCTTCCATGGATATCCCTCCGCCGATGTGCCTAAGAGCAATGAGCTGAACTTTGCTGCTAACACCCAGCTCTGAAAGGATCGCCGCACCCACCACTGCGTGCTCGATACCATGGGTCCTGCTCCTTCCAATGTCGTGCAGCAGAGCACCTGCCATCACGAGCTCGCTGTTCACGCTGTTTGTGCTGTTCGCATTCTTAACGAGCTGGACAACTGGCATAGCTTGGGCACAAACCGCCCTTGCATGAGCCTGGACATTATCTTTTAGAGCCGTCTTGTCCAACAGGCTCATGCACTCGGAATAGTTCGGGATCCATTCAATATCCATCACACCCAAAACAGGGTGTTTGGATTAATAATTGCCGTCAAAAACAATAACCAATCTATATATAAGCGCCTGAGTACATGGATACTATCAATGAGAGGAATCCTTCGTGGGCTCCTAGTCCTATCTATATGCCTCTGGGTATTGTCCTCATTGGTCCCAATTGCTGCCTCGGCTGCAGTGATTAGCAATGTCCAATTCCAGATGGACCAGCCAGACATGCAAAGGGCCGATATGACCCTGGGTTTTGAGCAGGAGCTGCCGATATCCGGTAACATCACCTACCAGGGCACCATTCCATCCTCGCTGGACCTAACACTTGCCCTGCCTGATGACTCATGGATTGGAAGGATATCCCCAGATACCTGCTCTGTTCGCCCAGGTGAGAATGTATGCCAATTCATAGCCTGGGTACTTGTCCCTCTGGATGTGCAGCAGGCCAATTATGAAGTCCGGGTTCGATTGGAAGGCGAGGATCCTGATACCGGGGCTCCCATCAGCTTTTCAGGCCCATGTATGATCCGAGCCATCACCAACCGGGTCTTACTCAACGCTCCGATAACCCAATTGGAGGCCAGAGCCGGCGACGAGGTGACATTTTCGATCACCATCGAGAACCAGGCTTCCATACCTGACGATTTTACACTGGAGGCAATGTCGGATAATGAGACCTTCCCACTTGTCCTTTCCTCCACGCTCACAACCCTTTCCAGGGGTGGCTTTACCATTGTCCATTTGAGCTTCATTGTGCCTCCAGAGCTTCCTGACGGGGATTACGACATCATGTTCAGGGCTTCATCGACCACCCATCTCCCATCAACAGGTTCCATACCATTAGTTGTCAGGGTATCCACCCCGGTTCTGCCGGTGCCCATAGATGGATTGAACCCAAGATTGGTGATGCTGGTCTCAATGGTGCTCTTTGCCTCTGTAGCGATGATATATCTTGCAGGCACTGAAGTTGGGATATGGGCGCTGCTTTCGATGCTTGCCCTTCCATTGTATTCCAGAATAAAGGGCAGCAAGGTCTTGGATCACTTTATCCGTGGTCAGATATTCGGTTATGTCAAGGCCAATCCCGGATGCAATTACATGAATATCCTGCAGAGCCTGGAGCTTTCCAACGGAGTTGGCGCCTACCACATTCAGGTACTGGAAAGGGAAAAGCACATCAAATCCGTAAAGGACGGGATATACAGACGTTTCTACCCTGCTCACATGATAGTGCCTCACCGTAGGCAGAACCTAAGCAGAATGCAAAAGGACGTACTTTACGAGATCCAGGCCAACCCCGGCATATCCCAGACCCAG
>JAUVCJ010000207.1 GCA_030595765.1 Thermoplasmatota archaeon
ATTACACCTATCCCCCATCCAGCTTCGAAAACTCATGGCTATGATAACGATTCGGAACCTTGTCAAGAGCTTTGGCGACCTGGTGGCAGTCAAAGATCTCAACATGGACATCGTCCAGGGCGAGATATACGGCATCTTAGGGCCCAATGGTGCCGGTAAGACCACAACAGTCAGGATGCTCTGCGGCATAGCCCACCCCACCAGCGGGACCGCCCATGTCAAGGGCCTGGACATTGTCAAGGACTCTGTGGCTGTAAGGAGGATACTGGGGATCGTCCCCCAGGTCAATACCCTGGATAGGGAGCTGTCAGTGAGAGAGAACCTCATTTATCATTCAAAGTTGCATGGAATGCCCAAAGAGAAGTATCTTGCTAGGGTCCAAGAGGTTCTGGAGTTTG
This sequence comes from Thermoplasmatota archaeon, assembly GCA_030595765.1. Lineage (GTDB taxonomy): Archaea > Thermoplasmatota > Thermoplasmata > JAUVCJ01 > JAUVCJ01. The sequence goes on from JAUVCJ010000207.1 coordinate 399, forward strand.
TCCAGCTTGAGAAGAAAATAGATGAGATGCCTCTGACACTTTCAGGCGGGATGAAGCGCAGGTTCACAATTGCCAAGGCACTTTTGCATGACCCTGAGGTTCTGTTCCTTGACGAGCCCAGCACAGGCCTTGACCCTCAGGCTCGCCAGACCGTCTGGAAGAAGATCCTGGAGCTCAAACAGAGAGGCAAGACAATACTGCTCACAACTCACTATATGGAAGAGGCCGAAAGGCTTTGCGACAGGGTCGGCATCATAGATGAGGGCAAACTGATACGGGAAGGGAGCCCAGACCATCTCAAAAGCCTGGTTGGCCTGGAGCTGCCGATCAAGGTCAAGTTCACAACCGAGCCTGATATGGCGGTACTACTATCTGATCCCATGGTAACTTCACACCAGACCAAGTATGGCAAGCATCTGTTTCACACAAGCGACAGGGAAAAGTTCATCAGGCTTCTATTGGACAATTTTGGTCCATCCATTGGTTCCATGGACATGCCAGAACCGAGCCTGGAAGATGTGTTCCTTGAGCTTACAGGGAGGGATATGAAAGAATGAACCCAGCCCATGTTCTGCTTCAAAAAGAGCTGAAGGTCTATTTCAAGACCTTCTACACCGAGTTCACCTATGTCATACTGTTTCCGATCCTGCTTGTTGGCACAATGGGCCTGGGGCTTTCAGGCAATACCATAGAGGTTGCTCAATACGGCTCCTATGAATATATTGTCTATATCATGCCTGGCATAACCATGATGAGCGTTCTGACAACTGCATTCTTCAATACTGGTTTCATTATGCTTTTCGAGAAAGAGTATGCCGACTCCTTTGAGGGTCTTGTAACCTGCCCGATCAGCTCTGGCCAGATAGTATTCGGGAAGATACTATCAGGTACGATCAAGAGCGTCCTCAATGGGATCATTATAATCATAATTCTAGTCCTGCTGACTGGATTCTCTATAGCCCCACTGGCCATTCTAATGCTTCCACTACTTCTGGTGTCAGCTCTTGTTTTCTCGGCAATGGGTCTAGCGATGGGCGTGGTCCTTAGAAAAGGCTACCAGCTCGGGACCCTAGGCAACCTTGTCATCCTGCCTCCAACATTCATGGGTGGCATATTTTTCGATGTCAACACCCTTCCATCTGGATTGGCAGCCATCTCCAGGGCATCTCCTGTTACAATGATGGTAGAGGCCTCCAAGAAGGTTATGTTGTATGGAGAGGCCAATATATTCTACGAGTTGGCAGTAATCTCAGTGACTTTCCTGCTGTTCTACTACATTGCGCTATACATGTTCGAGAAAGTGATATTCTACTAGATAGAAGAGAAACAATAGAACTGCTTAGAACCTAAACCAGTTTTACCAACCAGATACTTTTATTTTTAGAGGCCTCTTGATCTTTTTGATATACCCATCATTGCTCAATATAACATTGCATTTTTTATCTAGCGCACATGCCACGATCAGCGCATCAATGGTGGGCACATTATAATCAGCAGATATTGAGCCTGCTAGGTCCGCTATAATGTGATCTATCTCCTGGATATTTATGGAAGGTGCTTCTAAAAAATCATTTTTAAAATCCTCATACACGGCAAGTTTGGCATTTCTTATACAAAATCGTTTTATCTCTGTCAGAACGATGGCAGGGATTAACAGAGTATCTTTGCCAGCAACAACGTTGTTCCATATCTTTTCTGCCTTTTTATCCCCCTCAGATAGCTTGTATAAGAACCAAGTATCGGCAGAGTATTTCATCTACCTCACTTCCCGACTCTTTTCGATCTCCTTCCAATCTTTTTCAGTCATGCCCAATTTCTGGAGCTTTTTCAGGGTCAATTCTAGATTCAAAGGCTTTTCGCTGATCTTTTTCAAAACGATGAGGTCGTCAACCTCATATACCCGAAGTAAAGATTTGGCTCTAAGACTTTTTTTCTTTCGGATTCGCATCGGTATGGTAATCTGCCCCCTCTCTCCGAGTTTTACTACTTCTTCTGTCATGCTCTCACACCACTAATACATACTTACGTACTTTTATATTTTCCTACCTTACCTTTGTAAGAGCGTAATCACCCGGCTTCAAAACTACTCCACTCATTTTGAGTTAGGAAAAATAACCGATCGATACGGTAAATAACATTCAAAACAAAGTATTTCACCTTCGGAGCTTGACTGCCTCTCCCCTGACGCTCTCTTTCATCTCGGCGCCGTTCATCTTGGCAACACCCACCCCTCGGAACTCATCATTGTGGACAACCACACAATCGTCTCCTATTCTTATCTGCTGGTCAGCATCAATAACGCCAACAGCGAACACGCTTCCCTTTGGCACGAAGTCCTCGATGTCCACCCAGTACACTCTTTCTTTGGCAAGGATCTCTCCACCCTGTCTGGTTAGTGATATCAAGCCTCTGCGCGGTGGTATCATCCCAAACTGGGTGTTGTCCTTGAATATCTTGAGAGCAGGGTAGCGCCCCCTGATGTAAGCGCCTTCTGTCAGTTTACTGCCAGCGGCCTCTCCGAACTGGAACATCGCCCTTGCCTTCATGTCTTGCAACATGTACTCCTTCATTGGAGGAATTGCTGGTGAGGGGCTGTACTGCTCGATCATTTCGGGCAGAGTCTTTGCAAGCTCCTCAGGCCTTGAAAGCTCCTTGAAAGGAGTGCTATTGGAAGGGTTCTTGGAAGAGGTGTCATCTGAAAAGTCTCCCATGCCGAAGTGGGCTTCTACGAATGACATTTCCTCAGGCAGCAGGGAAAGGATCGCGCTGTAGGTGTTGGTTTGAAGGAACTCATGAAGTAAGTCCAGCAGCATCTTCATTTCAACTGCATCCCAGCTATGGGTGACTGGTATGTCGTATTGCTGGGCTGGATAGAATAGCTCCATTTCTCTAGGTACCAGACCAAGAGGTGAGGTGACTATGACCTCGTGCACAACTCTTGAGCCCTTGATGGATTGCAATATCTCGGATATGCGTTGATGGCTTCGTGACCTTGAATAGGGCTTTCTGGCTGAGCAAGGCAGAAGAAGAAGAATGGTCTTGTCAGAATTGGTTTTCAGGCGCTTTATCACCCTTTTTTGGAACCTGATAATGCCGGGTCTGTGAAGGCTCTGGCCAGTAAGCGCCATGAATTTTGGGCCTTTTATGGCAACATGTGGCTCTATCGCCTCGTAGTGCAGGTAATCCATTAGCCTGAGAGCTGCCACCTGGAAGGGCTCGGTCTGGGCTCGTTGTTCCATGTATTGGCGCAATGTTCCCTGCTTGATGTGCCTACGTACCCTGGCAAGCTCGCTTCGATACACAAGCCGATTATGCTCTATTAGCCCTGCAGTGGTCTGGTCGTCCTCTGCGCATCCTGGGCAATGGCACTCCTCTATGTGAGGGAAATGGTGCTGTAGCGGATTTTCGTGGGAATCAAGGGATACCTGGCCATCGGGCTCAAGCCTGATGCCTGCGACTGCGGCCTGAACTGCCAGCTGGTCATCGAATATGTCCACACCGCACCATGCCAGGAACGCAATCCTTTGGGGCAACACCATGCCAGGGGTCCAGATAAGGCCATGAGGTCCAGCTACTTTTCTGAGCGCAATGATGTCACTGACAAATTTTCCAGGGCTGTTTGCCCTCTTGAGTGCATCATCAAGCACGAAG
>JAUVCJ010000230.1 GCA_030595765.1 Thermoplasmatota archaeon
GATGAAGGAGTGATGGCCGGGTGTGTCGATGAACAGCAACCCGGGAATGTTCAGGCTTCCGGACTTGAGCAGGTCGCCGCATATGTTGAGGATGGTATCCACAGGGACTTCAGTGGCTCCGATATGCTGGGTTATCTTGCCAGCTTCCCTGTCAGCAACCCCACTACCCCTGATGTAGTCCAACAGGGTGGTCTTGCCATGGTCTACATGACCCAAGACCGCTACGATGGGTTGACGAACATCCATATATGCTTCCTCCTTGCCAAATTCATGGCCTGAGCGGTGGGTAAGAAGAACCTCATATATATAGGGTTGACCCCGCTGGTAACAAAAAAAAGAAGAAGAAAAAAGAAGAAAGAAAAAAGAAAAAGAAGAAATGACCATAAGGATTCAGAAGAACCCCATTGCAATCAGGAGGGATGCGCAGGGGAAACCGGAAATAATCAGGTGGGGCGAGCAGAAGAACCCCATAGTAATCAGGTGGGATGCGCAAGGTGAAAGAATTGAGCAACGTATGGCCTAATATTTTATCTTCCATGCCCAGCGCCAAAGTTTTATCTATCTAGATGACGATGTTCCAGAGCGCGCAATAGGGTGCGTTCGAGCTATTATAGTGGCTCGGATCCCTAAATAAACTGGAGCATCTTGAAGATGGCAGATTCAACAATAGTTCGCAGGGTGCAGATATTCTCTCTCACCATTATCTCAATCGCGCTCTTTTCAACCCTGGGTTACATTATCATCAAGTTCTTTGTGGAGGATCAGAGAACAACCCTGGTGGAAGCGTTTTATTGGACAATCGTGACCCTTTCAACTCTTGGAGCCTATGGCAACGGGGCCATTGCCTTCGAGAGCGAGATCGGCCTGGCATTCACAACCATCGTGGTGATAATCGGGCTCGGAGTAGTGTTCTTGGGAACTGCCAATGTGATAGGGCCCTGGATGGAGGATAGGATACGAGTTGCCAGCCTCCCTCCTGAGGTGTCAGTTCCAAAGGGAGGCCACGTCATCATATGCTGTCATTCAGAACTTACGCGGGAGGTCCTTCAGGACCTGGATATACATAATGTAGAACATATTTTCATAGAGAAGGATCCGCCGGAAGAGATGACTGGGTATCTCAATAGCAGGGAGATCCCCCATATATTGGGCGACCCCACAAAGTCCGAAACCCTTTTCAAGGCAAACATCGAGAAGGCCATGTCCCTGATCGTGCTTGGCTCGGACAGCACCAACGCATTCATCTGCCTGACTGCAAAGAAGATCAGACCCGACATTCACATAATATCCTCGGTATCAACCCAGACCAACGAGAAGATACTGCTTAGAGCCGGTGCCACCAAGGTCATTTCACCTTGGGTTCTGGCTGGCATCAAGCTGGCAGACCAGGCGCTTCATCGTCATGATGTTAGCTATGTCGGAGAGGTTGCTATACTCGGTGAGCTTGGGATACACGAGTATGCGATCTGTGAGGATTCCCCATTGGCGGGCCAGACCCTGTTCTCGGCCGGAATAGCACACAAGACCGGCGCCACCATCATCGGTATCAGAAGAGAGGATGAATTAAAGCTTACCCCATCACCCTACGAGAAGATCAAACCCGGTAGCATACTCCTGGTCATGGGCACCAGCAAGCAGATCGACAGCTTTAAGGCCATGTTGGCCCCACCTGAGGTCGAGAAGGAGCAGACCGAGAAGGGCAACTCGCATCGGATCAATGGCAAAAAAGGAGGTGGCCAGCCTGGCTAGGATAATCGTTTGCGGCCACAGCCGCATTGGCAGGAAAGTGGTTGAGGAGCTGACAAACGCCGAAGCAGACTTTGTTCTCATCGATCCCGAGGCAGATAAACTTCATGGCCAGCAGAGCTCATTGATCGGCGATGCCACACAGGAGCATATTTTGCTTGGCGCCGGAGTTAAGGAAGCGGATGTGCTGATAACTTGCGCCTCAACTGACGAGATAAATGCGTTCATCATCATCCTGGCAAAGGACCTCAACCCCAACCTGACCATACTGACAGTGGGCAGGAATGTGGAGAGCATCGAGCTGCTTCAGGGCGCTGGAGCAGACAATGTGGTACCCAGTTCTGTTCTAGGTGGCAGGTCGATAGCCAAGCACGCGATAGAGCCCCAGGTAGCCGAGTTCGTAGACAGGGTCACATTGACGCACAAGATCCAAATTGCTGATATCAAGCTATGTTCCAGTAGTAGCTTCTCTGGAAAGGCCCTGAGCGAGTCCAAGATAAGAGAGGAAACCGGCCTGAGCGTCATAGCTGTCAGGCAGAAGTCTGGGCTAGTTCCGAATCCCAAGAGCGATCTTGTCATTCACAAGGGAGATACCCTGATAGTCCTGGGCAGTCCAGAGCAGATAAGGACAATAATGAAGATGGAGCGGGAACAATGAGTTACAGGTTGTGGAGTTTATGAGAAAGGCGGAGTTCATTAGAGATAAGTGGAGTTCATAGGAGGGAAGAGGTTCATGAGTAGCATCATTCACAGATTCGGCAAAGTTCAATCAACCAACACGCTGGCGATGGAGATGGCCATTGACGGCGCTGAGCACGCAGAGGTGGTTCTGGCAACTGAGCAGCTCGCAGGAAAAGGAAGGTCTGGCAGGTCTTGGTCGTCTCCCTACGGTGGGCTCTATCTATCCATAATTCTTAGACCCACACTCTCAATGGACGAGCTGGCATCGCTAAGTCCCTGGTCGGCACTGGCACTGGCCAAGGCCATCCGGAAGGTATGCCGCCTAGACCCCAAGGTATCCTGGCCAAACGACGTGATGATTTTGGATAAGAAGGTAGCAGGCATACTTTTAGAATCGTCGTTCTCTGGAGGCCTGTTGGAATATTGCGTGATAGGCATGGGCATCAACTCCAACCTGAAAATTGAGAACCTGCCATCAGAGGTGCGCGACCTGTCAACCACTCTGCTTGAGCAAACCAAAAAGCCAGTAGATAACGAAAAATTGCTCAATGTCCTGCTGGTCGAGTTCAAGCAGATGTACGCCACACTGGTAAATGGAGAGAGCCAAGCCCTCAAAGAGGAGCTTGCGAATATCTGCTCCACCCTCGGAAGACGTGTTAAGGTCCAGACCAGCTCAGGAACAATGAAAGCCAAAGCTGTTGACATTACGAACTTAGGCGAACTGGTTGTGGAGGACGATAACGGAGCAAAGCATACAATAACGACAGGCGAATGCATTCATCTGGGTGAGGAAACGGAATGAATCCGGCAATGAAATATATTCTAATGCACACACCTTGGGAGGGAGTAGAATGAAGGTCTATATAGCCTGCCCCATAAGAGGAGCCAGAGGAGATCCACAAACATATCAGGCAATGGCATCTGCCGTTCGCCAGGCCGGACACGAGGTGCTCAACGACTTCATTGCAGCCAGCGACATACTGGACCAGGAGGTTGGCCTGACAGACGTTGACATCTTCGAAAGG
>JAUVCJ010000099.1 GCA_030595765.1 Thermoplasmatota archaeon
CCAAGAGTGCCTGGACATGTTCGGACTTGTGCATGCCGCAAGCAAGTATCCCGGCTGTAATATCGCCACCAACATACCCTGTTGTGCAAGGGAGCAGGGTGAGAACAGTATCATTGGTAACATATTTTGCAACATTTTGGAAAGAAGCAGTTAAGGATCCGGGCGTCTTGCCTTTGGCTAGATCCAAGTATTTTACAGGCTCGAATTGTTTCTGGACAGGCTCGTAAGGCTCATATCTGATGGATGTAGGATCCAACCCCAGCGCCAATAGGCTCATGGTGCTGTTTCCAGCGGCACTGATCTGTTGTAGCCTGCACTCAGGCATTCTAACGTAACCAAACAATTCACCCAACAACCCAATGATTGATTCCATCACGAGCTCCTGGAGCCCGAGAACCCCGCCTTCTTCGGCGTATGATATCCGAGATAGGAGATCCTCTCCGGCTGAGATTTGCCTGTTGTAATCTGATGCGCTTGCAAGCACCTTTCCACTTTGCAGATCCACAAGCTGTGCAGCCAAGGTAGTGGTTCCAATATCCAGGGCAACACCATAGCTCTGGTAGTCAGTAATAGAATGAAATAAGCCCAAAGATGACCCCTCCTGAGTGCTATAGGACTCAAGGATGGAGGGGCGGAGCACCCTGCTGGCCTGGGGTATTGAAACAACCATGCCATCCTGCACCTGGGTCTGGCATGCCAGAACCTCTCCCTTGGATCTCCGTGCCTCTGCGGGCTCCATGGTCGCACCGCCCTTGGCATTCCTACCATTATCAGCATCACTTCCAACCGTCACAAATACCTTGCATCTCCCGCACTCTCCAGAACCGCCACAGACGTTGTTGAGAAATATCCTGGCTTTTAGGGCGGCATCAAGGATGGTTGTGTCCTCATCCACTTCAATTACCCTGTCTTCTGGCAGGAACCTGATTTGAACCATGGCATAAGAGGTAAGATATGTGAATATTTGGCAATTGCGGTCGTTTTTGCTCCTTCCAAATGGCTTAAACTCCGTTTCATGTGAAGGTGTGCGGATGATGGAACAGGAGAAACCATTTAAACAAGCACGCACATCCCAGCTCAACCCCTAAAGGGGTTTTTCATGGTGAGTTAATCGATGGGATTTCTAGGCGACATCAGAAAGAAGGCCAGGGATTGGGACAAAACCCTGGACTCTCGGCTTACACACGCGGAGAAGATGGCCGAGGATACAAGAGAGCTCGTAGCAGAGTACAACATCGAGGCCAGAAAGAGGGCAAAGGACCTGACTGAGTTGACCTCCGACACCATGAATGACATTGACCAGTACGGAGACGACCTTGCCAAACGGCTTCTGGACGTCAAATTCTCAAAAGACATTTCTGACATAATGCTCTCCAAACCCAAGGCCGTGCTGATCTTCATGATCCTGATATCTGGCTTGATTGCTGGTTTGGGTACCGTGCCGATGTTCGAGAACATATCAGGCGACCTGGATATCTACCTTCCAGCCGGACACGATGCTACCATAGTCATAGGAAAGATCAACGAGGTTGATGGATGGTCAACTGATATTGTCATGCTCTACGTGGAAACCGACAATGTAGGGTACGAGAATCGCGGCTTCGGCCACGACATAACAGATATAGCTATACTCAACGAGATGAGCGCCATAGAAGGGCAATTGAACTTCAATCCCAATGACCTGGGGGATAAAGACGGCATAACGTACGTTCTTAGCGTTTCCTCCATCATCAAGGAGCTTAACACCACTGCCAGGCAGGTAAACGAAGCACTGGAAGACGAGCTTGGGGTCAGTGCACAGAGAGACATCCCAGGGGAGTACTCCATACCCCAGAACCAGGATGACATTGACAGGCTATACGAATACATCCCAGAAGAGATCAGAAAGATGCTCATCACAGACACCAACGACGATGGCATCATGGACACAGCTTCCATCATCATCGGCATCGAGCCTCAGGACCAGGCTGCATTGATGACACATATTCAGGGAATCATAGATGCAAACGCCTTTAAAACCACAGTTGTGACTACCGGACCTGTTGCAATGACCGTTACCCTGACCGAAAGAACCTTTGAGGAGTTCATGAGGGTCATCCCGCTAGCTCTTATTGGCATATTCATTGCTCTGCTATACTTCCACAGGACCTGGAAAATTGTTATCGTAGCAGGCATGCCGATTATTGCATCGCTGGGCATGCTTTTCGGGATCATAGGCCTATTGGGCATAGTTGTATCACCACAGATCATCCTTGTAGCACCAATACTATTGGCGTTAGGGGTGGCTTACAGCCTCTACATAGCCAACCGATACTCTAATGACAGAGAGGAAATTCCAGATAATGAGGAGCGGATTCGCAACGCCATCTCAACAACAGGAAGAGCCATTTTCTTATCCGCAGTCACTACTGCCATAGGATTCGGGTCTCTAATGACCGTTAACATGATCCCGATGCAGGTGCTGGGTTTTGCCTTAACATTGGGAATACTCATCTGCTGGGGAATGACGATGCTTATGGTTCCGGCACTGGTATTGCTGCTGGACTATCAAAAAAAGCCAGTTATCACCAATACTGAAAAGATCGGATTGTTCCCACTCAAGAATCGCAAGAAGATAGTAGTTGCGATAATCATCATCACCATGATTTCCCTAGCTCTCATTCCCTCCATCGGCTCGAACCTCAATCTCACCGAGATGTCGCCTCAAGATGAACCGGCCATCACATACATGGACAAATATTCAGAAGAATTTGGCGGTGGCCAGATGGGAATGGCGATCATAAACGAGTTCCCTCAAATTGATTCCATGCGGAATTACGATGTGCTCCTGGCCATAGACATAGTGGAGGGACAAATGAGACAGACCGTCCCTGATCTTAATTCACCAATCAGCGTAGTTGATCTAATGAAGATGATCCAGGTTCCAGCAGACCTGATTAATGAGACGAATATGCATGACCCCCTCAAGGAGTGGCTCAATGATAAGGTCGGAGGGGTATCATTCTGGGATGCCATCCAGAGGGTGCCTGACGATGAGAATAGCGCCTTTCAAGTGGCCTTTGGAAAGACTGCCAGGCAAGCCATGATCAACATATTCTATCGCAGCATCAGCGACGAGTTCAAGGGCATGGTGGTCAACCTTCAGGGCTACTCCCAAGGCCTGATATACATCGACATCCCTGCCCAGAGTGCTGAAAAGACCAAGGTTTCGGTGGAGCAGGTCAACGAGGTTACCGATCAGTCCGTTGGGGTGGACATCTCCCATTTGACAGGCTTTGCAGCTGTGGTTGTGGCAGTCAACGAATTGATCCTGTTCAACAGCTATGTCTCATTGATCACTGCACTAATCATGGTATTCATTGTCCTAATAATGATATTCAGGTCTCTAAAATACGCAACCATGACAATGGTGCCAGTTTTGTTGGTGGTGCTTTGGCAACCTCTGACCTACGCAATTGCCGGTATCGAGGTCAATCTTCTAACAGCGATGCTGGGGTCGATAATCGTAGGGATAGGCATAGATTATGGAATTCATATGACTGAACGGGTACGTGCCGAGGGCGAGACCTTGATGGGCATTAAACGGGCTGTGGAAACTACAGGCCTCTCTTTTACAGAAGCCACCATCACGATCATCGCAGGCATTAGCTCAATTTTCGTCATTAACATAATAGCTATCCAGGAGTTCGCGCTCATGACCATTCTGATGCTAACGTTCAGCGTCATAGGTGCTGTGCTTGTGCTGCCTGCGTTATATGCGTTGATAATAAGTGAAGAAGAGAATGAATAGGCTACGTTTTGCGAGGGAATGATGGTTCCGGCAGGCATTCAATGATGTTTTATCGTTCCTCAACTTATTGTTAGGCAAGGTTCGCTAGCCACTAAACATCGCATTGGTTTAAGTTATTATGAAAAAATTATAGAGCTTAGAGACAAGAACATAGGCGAGGTCAAAGGCAATTCATGCAACGCTTTTACTTGCTAGAGGCTCGGCAATCAGGCTTGATTTAGATGCTTGTTTGACGTGCTTGATTTGCATGCTCGCTTAACATGATTTCTTTACATGATTGCTTGACGTGCTTGCTTAACATGATTGCTTGAAGATCATTCGTCCTCTAGTTGAATGAATCTGGCTCTCTGAGCTGGTGCATCCCCTTGTACCTTTTCGAACTGGTCTGGAACCTTCTGGAACACCGGTTGTTCAGCCATCCTTTCAAATCTGGACGAAGGATCCCCACCCGGTCTTGCATACCCATAGGGTGAAGCACGGCTAGAGCCATAACTGGAGCCGAATCCTCGAGGTGCTGGTGCCCTTAAGCTGTGAATTGAAAAAGCCAAACCTCCTATGCATATTAGCGCGATACCTGCGATCAACAGCGACATGTTCAGCATCTGGCTGTGATATTCAATTGAGTATACCACATCGAAGGCTGTTCCACTGGTTGTGACAAAAGCCAGGTACCAGATACCCTCTGAATCTGCTGTTGCATTGAATTTACCCTCAGTTGCAGCCTTATTCAGCAGTTGCCAATCCGAAGAATTACTGGCATCTGCTGCACTGTAAAAATGAACACTGACAGATCCCTCAGATGAGAAACTGCCAACAATGGAATCACCAGGATACATCTGAAGCTTGACCCGTTCTGGAAATTTTTCACGAACCGGCTGCTGCTGGTCGTACAACTGTGCGCTCATTCCCGAAAGCGGAAGTATCAGAAGTATGAGACCCAGTAAAATAAATATGGCTGCGATTGCAGGCAATCCCCTGCCTCTGGCCTTCTTGCCACTGGTAGATGTTCTAGCCATTATGAATCCTCCTCGTGTTCAAAGGGATAGCTTTTTTCTTCCATAAAAAACGTTTCATCCTTAATGAATATACCCTCAGGGTCTGGAATCTCATCAAGCCTACCAAACCAGTAGACCACAATACCTGGACCAAATAGCTCGACATAGGGTCTAAGCTGCTTGGATACGTTCTTTCGTATCTCGGACTCATCACCGAAAGAGGCTTTGGACTCGATCCAATATATCTTGGTACCCTTGTAATTGAGAGGATGATCCAGTAGCACATCAGGAGTTTTGGTAAACTCATCATCATCCTTTAGGTCGTTCTCGGTCCTGTAGGTTATACCGTAACCATCCAGCCACTTGGATAACCGTTCCTCTCCAACAATGCCTCGCTGGCGTTGAACCTCGTTGCCAGCTGGAGAGTACAGGATATCCTTCTCGACGATCTCCATTATGTCCAACTGGAGCCTTTTATCCTTGATGCAATCCGGGTCGCGTACATACTTCCAGAAGGTCTTTCTGCCAAGCCCATCCTCACCGAGTATGAGAAATGCCGTAAGAACGGGAGGGAAGTCCAGGTCTTGGGAGATCTGATAGAACGACCGTCCTCCCTTCCATTTATTGAGATAGGTTCCGACCTTGTTCTTTACCCTGTAGAACATGCGTGTTGCGTTTTTGGTGGCCTTGTGGGTATAAAGCACCAGCAATAGCTCCTCATCGTGTCCTGTGGAGTTTGCCAGGCTTACAATGTCAGAGGGTTTATTGAGCCTGTTGCAGAGCCATTTGTGTTCCTCTCGGTTCATGGATGAATATGTCTCCTGGGGGTTGTTGAACCCGCAAGGCTCTGCCCATATATGAGCATTGTCGCAGATTTTCCATATCGAGGTTCCAAATTGAGTTCTCATTGAATTCTCAAATAGAGCCTAGTCACCCACTCCGTTCTCGGTTACGGTGATCACTGCCTCACCCTCAGGTAGATTGGGACTGTCAATAAGCCTACAGATCCGCTTTCCGCCTTTGCTTTTACGCAGGTATATCCTAAACGTTGCTGCGTGTCCTACAATGTGACCACCAATGGGTCGTGTTGGGTCACCAAAGAAGGCATCAGGTTTTGACGAGACCTGATTGGTCACTATTATGGCGGCATTGAACAGATCTCCAAATCGCATGAGGTCATGGATGTGCTTGTTCAACTTCTGTTGTCGGTCAGCAAGAGCTCCCCTGCCGATATACTCGGCTCTAAAATGGGCTGTAAGCGAATCTACGACCAGAAGTCGGACTGGATATTCCTTTGCGATCTCCTTGATCTTCTCACCCAGAAGGATCTGGTGATGGGAATTGAATGCTCGTGCCACATGGATCTTCTGAAGTACATCCTCAGGGTCCATTTCAAGTGCTGTTGACATCTGGACTATTCGCTCCGGCCTGAAAGTGTTCTCAGTATCAATTATGAGGCAGTGTCCATCAAGGCCGCCTTCAGCAATCGGGAGCTGGCACGTTACTGCACTCTGGTGGGCGATCTGGGTCTTGCCCGAGCCGAACTCGCCATAGAGCTCAGTTATGGCCTGGGTCTCGATGCCTCCGCCAAGCAGTTCATTGAACGACTTGGAGTTGGTTGTGAGTTTCAAAACATCCTGGCGCTTTTTTAATAGCACATCACCGGCCTCGAAGGAACCGATGTCGGCAGCCTTCTTTGCAGCAGCAATGATCTTGATCGCAGTAGCCTCTCCGATGTCGGTCAGCTCTGCCAAGGCCTTAGGGGACTCAACTGCAATGGAGAGCAGATCTGAGTAGCCGGAGTCTACAAGTTTCTCGGCTGTGGCTGGACCTACGCCTGGCAGGTTTTCCACAGCAATGTTCTTTTCTTCGGTATCGATTTCTTTTTTCTTGTTCTGGGACATATGTGTTATCTCCTGATATGTCAGTTTTGTTTGTCATTGTAGCAATACCCTCGGGGTTTAAAAAGGCAAACACCGGGGTAGGTGAAAGTATTATTCCTATGGACATCATTATCTTGGATAATGACACATCCAACTACTGATGCAAACAACAATGTCAGGAAAAAATACGTCAAGGAAAAAGATGTCAAGGAAAATGGCAAACCTAAGCTGAGATCTAAAGATCCTGAAGGTAGGTACACCCCGCGAATTGCGGACCCAGGTCAGCTGGAAGAAATATGGGACATGGTATTCAACAGTGTAGTTCTCATGATGCTTGACGGGCTTGACCAATGGAACCTGGAATACCCAACCAAGGAGATGATAAAGCAAGACCTGGACTCTGGCAACCTATGGGCGTTGGCTTCCAATGAAAAATTGACAGGCATGGTGGTATTAAATGAAAATGCAGACCCGGAGTACGACCCCATCGAATGGCTCATGCCTGAAGCACGTTATCTGTGCGTACATAAACTTCTGATCAAACCAGCACTAAGGGGGAATGGCTTTGGAGCACTCCTGCTGCATTTTGCAATCGACCATGCAATAGAGAATGGATACGATTCAGTCCGCCTCGATGGCAACAGCACGATCCCTTGGCTGCTGAAGATGTATAGGGATGCTGGCTTTCAACACGTTGGAGATGTCCACTTCCCAATGAACAAGGTACCATTCAAAGTGTTTGAACTCGTGCTGAAAAGATAGATTGCTCTTGTTAGGGAATATGTTTGAATAAAATACTCAGATGCTAGAACTGAGTGTTCAGCACTATATTTCCCCTGTGATAGCACACATATTTACCAGCAGATTGGTTCAAGTATCCTGTGCACGACCTCCAACAAGGAAGGGATGCATTAACCGCAACGGTAATAATAAAGAAGGGTATTGGAGGTGCAAATCCATTGGTCGTAGCCAGGTAGGTGTGACAAATGAACGAGAAAAACATCAAGGAATCCAAAGTATCAATAGCAACGCTTCCTGATAGCGTATGCGAGCCAGCCCCTCTGGGCCTGATCGGCCTGGCAGTTGCGGCACTGGTCCTGGCGGCTGCCGATCTTGGGCTAACCTCAGGCGCCAAGGCAACGATGATCCCATGGACCCTGTTCCTGGGAGCTACTGCCCAGCTCATCGCTGGAATAATGGATTTTAGGCGTAACAACATATTTGGAGCAACGACCTTCACAACCTATTCACTGCTGTGGTACTCGGTTGCCATGACACTTCAGATCAGCATCTGGGGCGGAGTGCCCGTGGACCTGGGACACTATGCCTACGGCCTGCTGGGCTTTTTCATCTTCAGCCTGATACTAACTGTAGCATCCACCATGACGAACAAGGTCTTGTTCGCGATACTGGTATTCATCGACCTTGCCCTCATCTCACTTGTGATGCACATCCTAGGTGATGTGCCAGCCTCCGTTGTGGGCATCTTCCTGGTTGCTGTCTCGGCACTCTC
>JAUVCJ010000039.1 GCA_030595765.1 Thermoplasmatota archaeon
ATATCTAAAGGCATTCGAGTTCAGGTTCAACAATCGCGGAAGGTTGGGATCTGCAATGAATGATGCGATAAAGCGGCTTATTTCATGTGTTCCAGTCACTTATCCAGAGTTGACTGCTGAGATTCCCGGATAGGCGTTTCATATAAATTGAATGAATAAAACCTGAATAAAACAATTTATTCTTTGCAATGCATTCTTTGTATTCATATAAATTGAATAAAACAATTCACCGTGTTTTTCGTGTTCATAGAAACTGGTTCAGAGCAATTCAATGCAATCTTCGTGTTCAAAAAGGAAAAATCATAGTAATTCAGAGTTTCTTCAGGGCTTTCTTGACCATCTCGACCTCTAGGTCAGAGCCTATGGATTGAAATTGCTTTAAGGCCTTGTTCAGGCTCGTTCTGGCAGGAGCCGGGGTGCCTTTTTCCCTGAACATCTGCCCCATCTCGAAATGATTGAGACCAAGGTCATATGGGCTCTCCAGTTCCACGCTCATAATGATGGCGTTCTCAAAGTGCTTCTGTGCCAGCTTCCATTCCTGCCTAAGAGAATGATAGACACCCATGTTCTTCTCGACTGCAACGAGCCCCCGCCTGTCATCTACTCTCTGCAGTATCTTTTTGCTCTCATCCAGGCAAGCCTTTGCCCTTGGAAAGTCCCTGAGCTTGGCATAGGTCTCTCCCATGTTGAAGAGCGCCCAAGCAACCATGCCCTGGTTGTTCACCTTGTTAGCTGTACTCTTGGATTTTTTGAAGTATTCGAGTGCTTTTTTATAATTCTGTTCCAACAGATGCACGTCGCCAATGTTGTTGTAGAGCCTGGCCAGGCCTGATAGGTCCCCGGCGTTGGCCAGCACCGATTGTCCCATGTCATAGTAGGAGAGGCAGTTCTTCATGTTGCCCATGCTGGAATGAACATTCCCGATGTCTATCAGGCAGGTCCCGTAGATACCCTCCGGGTCAACCTCTTTGGCCAGTGCGAGGCAGCCTTCCAGCGTACCCAGAGCCTCCTGGTGGCTACCCCTGCGCCAGTGAATGTAGCCAAATCCACGAAGTGCCAGTGCCCTGCCCTTCCGGAAATCCATTCCCTCTGATATCTTCAATGCATCTGTCAGCTTCTCGGTAGCTTTGGCATACTGCCCCATTTGAAGGAACACGTCGGCGATCTTACACAGGGAGAGGGCCTGCCCCTCTCCATTATTCTCAGCAACAGCCATGTCCATGGCCTTGCCATAGGTGCTAATTGCATCTCCCCAGACACCGGTAATGAATGAGGTATCTCCCAAGTCGAACAGGGCCTCCAGCCTTCCACTGATACCGCTCTGGCCATCAAGGATGCTTTGCATGCTATGAAGCTTAAGGATCTCATTATAGATGGCTTGAGCCTTTGCCTGGCTAGAGATCCCGACCATGACCTGAGACAGCGCCTTTGAAAGCTTTGGAAGATCCTTTACCAGGATGTTCTCAGGGTCTATCATGAGATCCCTGCATTGCTTCTGGACAATGTATGGGCCCATGTCACGCATCTCTCGCTGCATAATGCCTTTCACGGTCTGGGTAAGATTCTCTGTCACAATAGCACTCTCCAGTTCCTAAATTGTTATTATGAAGTATCCAACAACTATAATGGTATGATTTTCATATAATCCTTTCCCTTATCATTTCGTTTTCCCCCCCTATTGTAGACCCGGATGGCTCTGAGGCTCACTTTAGCTATTTGTTTCGCCTAGGTTTTTGAGAATTTTTGATACATCCCAATCCTTGCATCAATTCCAGCCATCTCGCCAGTCAATGCCGATGGTCCTGACACCAAGCTTTGGTATCTGGGGTGTCTCTCTCTTGTGAATGTTTCGTATCATTCTCTGCTGGACCTCCTCGACCATCTTCAGGTCCAAGCTCAGTTTGCCAGCTATGGAGTCAGTTGAAAGGTTCAGCTCGAACCCGTGGAGTATTCTGTCAAGCTGGGCATAGGTCATCCCGAGGTCAGCTTCATCGGTCTGGCCCTTCTGAAGGTCTGCACTGGGGGCTTTTTCAATGAAATGATCTGGTATTCCAATTCGACCTGCAAGCTCAAAGACCTGGGTCTTGTATATGTCTCCTATGGGGAGAAAATCGCTGGCCCCATCACCGAACTTGGTAAAATATCCGGTTAGTAGCTCGCTCTTGTTACCAGTGCCAACAACCAATGCGTTATTCTTGCTGGCTATGGTGTAAAGCACAAGCATCCTTGTCCGTGCCTTAAGGTTCCCAAGGTCAGAGAGGTCAGAGACATTCAAACTTGTCTCGAGCAGCCCCATCATTGGAGCAATGTCCTTGACCTCAATGTCCAGGTCTAGCTCCTTACCCAACCTAAGGGCGTCTGCTTCTGCAATCGAGCCCTTGCCATAAGGTAGAGCAAGGCAGATGATGTTGCGATTTCCAAGGACATCAGAGCAGAGCTTGGCAACCACGGCGCTGTCCAGCCCGCCGCTGATACCTATTACCACTTTGTCCTTGCCTGCTGATCGCATGAAATGGCCTATGAATCGCGATACAATTATTTCAGCATCTGGACGTAGTTTTGGAATCAACATCATTCCCTGAAAAGTGGATACAAACTATTAGAGAGTGTCGAATAAGCAGCCTCGAATGAACAACTTCTAGCAAGTATTGCTAACTACCACCATTGAAAGAAGTCAATTAAAAAGTATTATCTATAGGCGCATCCATTCAAACTCAATGGCCAAGGGTAAACGAATGAAGGTGCGTACTGGTGCCCGTACCGCCTCCAAGGTTCAGCAGAAGGACTTAATCTCGAATGCCAAAAAGCTGAGAAAAGACCCATCCTTGCTCATGCCAAAGTGCGTTGGAGAGTGTAGAAAATGCCCATTCAAAAAGCTGCTTAACCAGCTGGAGAGGGTGGCCAGCTTTGCTGATGAAGAGAAGCGCTTGATAAAGTTCTCTAAGTCCGGGGATCAGCTTGTAAGAGCCTATGCTGCAGCATTGCTTCTGGCACATGAAGGGAAGATACCCTACCTAGCCGTTGCCAGATTCCCTTTTGGCGAGGTGGCTTATGCAATACGCGGCAAGGTCAGAAAAGAAAAGCTCATAGGAGTTCAGCATTTCAATGAACCCCTATGGAGAATGCTAGCCTTCATGGATTTTGTCAAGACCAGCAAGATCAATCTGTTCTCGACCAAGGCCAGGCTTTACTGCACTGGCAGTTCCTCAAAGCCTCCCAAGGAATATCTGGAGGAGGTATGGTCCATAATCAAGTACCCTCTCAAGCGTGAGGAGGATATATGGCACTCTGAAAGCCTGGATCCATTCGAGGTACGTGACAGTTTGTCCAGCGGCGACTCGTATCTGCGGATCAAGTGGGTTGGCGCAGGAGTGATCATAGGGATTTCTCAGAAGGCGCTCAAAGACAACGCCAATATTTTTGGTGTACTTACCCAGCAGATAGCAGGCCCGGAACTAAATTCTGAGTTTGATGTGTCTGTCATCTTCAAGATGGACTGTGATTCTGAGTGTGCTGATTGCCCTTCTAAGACCCAGATAGAGCTTGATTTCAAGAAAAAGAAGGCCTATTTCACAGGTGCCCTATCGGATCTGGCACTGTTTACCCTTCATGCAAACATCCAAAATGAGACGATCATGGAGGCTCAAAAGCCTGTTTATATATTGGAGAGCCATTGCTTTGGCAATGACCTGGACTCCTTCATTGATTCGATGAAACCCACAAGAGAGGAGAAAGTGGCTCTAAAAGCAGTGCTGTCTGGGGTTGGCGGCTCGGTATTGGCGAAAAAAACCACTCCCTCAAAGCTTTTGGCTGGTTATTGGCCTGAATGGGGAAGTAGCGCCATAAACGCTGTTGTAGGAGACTCTGAGCTGGCAGAGCAGATATTCAAGGAGTATGATATTACAAATATCGCCCCTAGCCAGATACTCATAGAGGCTGACATGCGCCTGAAAAAGCAAGCCCTATCATCGGTATTACCAAGCTACAATTTTCTCCCGCCTTTAGCCAAGTACGCAGACGAGGTTGCCAGGGTCTTTAAGATCGCTGGCAAGGATGAGGCCGTCAGGGTGGTTGACAGGCACGGGGCAAAGGACACAAAGATCAAGTCAGTGGCACATGCGTTCCTGCAGTCAATGGGTGCAGATGCTGGCAAGGCCTGGCAATTCTCTGATACAGAGATTGACTACGCTCATTTCCTAAAGGAATTTACTGACCTGCTTCTGGAAGCCGAGCCTTCTGAGTACCACGAGGCTCTGGAGAGATTGCTCAGCGCCACTGGCTCCACAGAAAAAATCGAGAAGGCCTAAGATCCATATCAAAGCGCCTGTGGATTCAACCTGTGAATTCAAGATTCAAGCCTGTGGATTCAAGATTTAAGTTATATCTTCGTACCTATAACCTATATTGCATATAGTGCACGATTCTCTAACGTACAATTTTCTAGAGCATATATCTCAACTTGTGTATAAAACCCCTTTTTTTTGCGTTTGAATGCAATATATTTGCCTTTTTAGGGAAAAAGCCTTAAATAAGGGAAGTTGTTAAGGGGTGGAAAATCAGCCGGAGGCAAAGAGTATGGCTAGTGCTAAACCACACATGAATCTAGTGTTCATCGGGCACGTAGACCACGGTAAATCCACACTTGTGGGTCGTGTACTGTTGGATACGGGTCACATTGAACCACACGTAATCGAGAAGTTCAAGAAAGAAGCCGAATCCAAGGGTAAGGGCTCATTCGAGTTCGCATGGGTCATGGATAACCTAAAGGAGGAGCGCGAGAGGGGAGTGACAATAGATGTGGCTCATAAGAAATTCACATCTAAGAAGTATGATTTTACTATCATTGATGCTCCTGGTCACAGGGATTTCGTCAAGAACATGATAACCGGAACCAGCCAGGCAGATGCCGCAGTTCTGGTGGTCGCAGCTCCTGATGGCGTTATGGCACAGACAAAGGAACACGCTTTCCTGTCCAAGGTGCTTGGTGTCGACCAGATAATCGTGGCTGTCAACAAGATGGACTCAGTAGAATATAAAGAAGCTCGCTTTAAGGAAGTTGCAGATGAGGCCACAAAGCTCCTGAGAAATGCTGGATATCGCCCAGATGCGATCACTGTCATTCCGGTCAGCGCTTTTGTAGGCGATAATGTCAATGGTGCAGTTGAGAACATGCCCTGGTATAAGGGATCAACACTGGTCGCTTCACTAGATGACCTCACACTGCCTGAGAAAGCAACCGACCTTAACCTGCGTATGCCGCTTCAGGATGTCTACACCATCACAGGTGTTGGAACCGTTCCTGTAGGTCGTATCGAGAGCGGAGTTCTCAAAATTGACCAGAAGGTCATAGTCAGGCCCTCATCCATACCTGGTGGGGCTATTGGCGAGGTCAAGAACATCGAGATGCATCACGAGGCCATGACCCAGGCAGTACCCGGCGACAATGTAGGGTGCAATGTCCGTGGAATTGGAAAGAAGGACATCAGGCGCGGAGACGTTATGGGACCTGCTGACGACCCACCGGTCGTAGCCAAGAGGTTCAAGGCTCAGATAATGGTTCTTAACCACCCCAGTGTCATCGCAGCTGGATACACCCCGGTGTTCCATTGCCACACTGCCCAGGTTGCTTGCAGGTTCGACAAGCTTGTTGCCAAGCTGAACCCGCGCACAGGCGCTGTTGAGCAGGAGAACCCGGACTACCTCAAGACTGGAGATGCAGGCATTGTTGAGATCGTGCCGGTAAGGCCGATGGTCATTGAGGAGCAGGCCAAGTATAAGCCTCTCTCTCGGTTCGCCATCCGTGACATGGGTGTCACAGTGGCTGCTGGTATGTGCATAAAAGTTCTCGAGGAGCAGAAGTAGGGCTCTTTAGAGCCCTTTCCCCATTTATCAGGGAGGAATGATTATGACTGCGAAAGCAAGGATCTCACTCACCGGAACCGACCCACAGAAGGTTGATGCAGTATGTTCCCAGATAAAGATGATATCCGAGCGCACTGGAGTGAACCTGAACGGTCCCATTCCCCTGCCAACCAAGCGCCTTGTTGTTCCATGCCGGAAAAGCCCGGATGGAGAGGGCACCGAGACCTGGGAGCGCTGGGAGATGAGGGTGCACAAACGCCTTATCGATCTGGATGCTGATGAGAGGGCACTTCGCCAGCTCATGCGCATTGAGGTCCCTGATGGGGTCAACATCGAGATAGTTCTGCGCACATAGAAGGCTAACTTCACCCTGTGCAAACGGAGAGCTAGTTGTTTGATGGCTGGCCATCAACCCCTTCCCAAACCTTTTTCTTTTACATTTCTCATACCCATGGCATGAGTGCTGCTGAGGATGTTCAGAAGATAGCAGCCAGGAAGAAGCTGTGGGAGCAACAGACCCTGGCAAAGACCCTGGCAAAAAACCCGGAGATGCATGAGGAATTCATCACAACTTCTAGCCAACCTATTGGTAGGCTCTATACCCCGGACGACCTTGATGATTGGAACTACCAGGATAAATTGGGCTTTCCCAGCGAGTTCCCCTATACCCGTGGGGTCCAGCCCACAATGTATCGTGGCAGGCAATGGACAATGAGGATGTTCGCAGGTTTTGGCACTCCTGAGGAAACAAACCAGAGATACAAGTATCTGCTTTCTCACGGCGAGACCGGCCTTTCTGTGGCATTCGATTATCCCACACTTTACGGCTACGATTCTGACCACGAGATCTGCAGAGGCGAGTTCGGCAAATGCGGGGTTGCGATCGATTCGCTTCGGGACATGGAGGTGCTTTTCGATGGGATCCCACTAGACAAGGTAACAACTTCAATGACCATCAACGGCCCTGCTGCCGTTGTTTGGGCCATGTATCTGGCTAACGGCGAACGCCAGGGAATACCGCTTAGCGCAATGGGCGGCACGATCCAGAATGATATCCTCAAGGAGTACATCGCTCAGAAGTCATACATCTTCCCACCAGCGCCATCCATGAGACTCATCGTGGACACATTTGAGTTCGGGACAAAGCATGTTCCTCGCTGGAACACCATTTCGATATCTGGCTATCATATACGGGAGGCCGGTTCCACTGCACTTCAGGAGCTGGCGTTCACACTGGCAGATGGCCTCGCTTATGTACAGGCTGGAATTGATAGAGGCCTTGATGTTGATGATTTCGCTCCACGCCTGAGCTTCTTCTTCAATGCTCATAACGACCTCTTCGAGGAGATCGCCAAGTACAGGGCTGCCAGGCGTATCTGGGCAAGAGAGATGAAGGAACGCTTCGGTGCCAAGAACCCAAGATCATGGTGGCTCAGGTTCCATACCCAGACTGCTGGCTGTTCTCTTACAGAGGGACAGGTGGAGAATAACGTGGTAAGGGTTGCCATCCAGGCGCTGGCAGCGGTATTGGGAGGCACCCAGTCTCTGCACACCAACTCAATGGACGAGGCTCTGGCTCTCCCTACTGAGAAGGCGGTGCGGGTAGCTTTGCGGACCCAGCAGATAATCGCCCACGAGTCTGGAGTTACAAACACAATAGACCCGCTTGGAGGCAGTTACTTTGTGGAGTGGTTCACAGACCATATGGAAAAGGGCTGTTACAAGTACTTCGACCAGATCGACAAACTCGGAGGAGTGCTTGCAGCCATCGATAAGGGTTTCTTCCAAAAAGAGATAGCCCAGGCCGCCTATCGCTACCAGCGTGAGATCGAGAAGAAGGAGCGCATCATTGTCGGTGTCAACGACTTTGTGATGGAGGAGAACCTGGAGGTCCCGTTGTTGGTCATGGACCCCGAAGGTGAGCGCAAACACATGGAGGCTCTGAACAAGCTGAGAGCAGACAGGAACAATTCCAAGGTGCAGGCCAACCTAGAGACCCTCAGAAGAAAATGCTCCACAAGCGAGAACCTGATGCCATTCATACTGGATTGCGTCAGAGAGTACGCCACACTCGGCGAGGTCTGCGACATATTCAGACAGGAGTTTGGCGAGTACGAGGAGTCTCCTATATACTAAAAAAAAGGAGAAAATATAGCTGAGGAAGATGGCCGAGGAAGGCAGCGAGAGTCCAACCATGGCTGTCTTCGCAATAATCAAATACCCATCCCTATCATTTATTAGTCTCCACTCCAATACACACCTCGAAGATAGATGACACCTACAACCAAGCGGACATTGGCCTTAGCAACTATATTCATTCTCTTGCTCACTCCGGTGATGGCATGCATCCAGCTAGATACATCACCTCCTTCGCACTCTTAGGATGGCCTTGCCGGCAATGAGCAAACATTTCTTCTTGCATCCGGCGCTGACACATCCCGTAGATACCCAGCCAGGGCAGGCACCCGTTCCATCCCAACTCTGGCAGGGATCACCATCGAGGGGACGACAACTTCACGGAGGCAAATGGGGTGACCTCGGGGAGTGGCACAGCGGCTGACCCGTATGTGATTAAGGGGTGGCTAATTGCGAGCTTAAATAATAGTGCGGTGTCAATCTCGAATGCGAGTGCTAGCTTTGTTTTGAGGGATATAGCAGTCCAAATATGAACAATTATCTGACGACCAACAGAACACACCACCAGAACAAGGATTATAAATCGCGAGCACAATCCTAGTTGCATGACCTTTCCCAAGAAGAAGCAGATCATCGGAAGCTCCCTGTTAGGTTACAGGAAATTCATCAAGAAGAAGTGGGGTAAGGCCGGAGTTGATGACGTTGAGAAATTCATCAACTTCAAGCTCGATGATGTCACTGATGAGAAATGGTACCCATCCATCCTTAACGATTCGATGCTGGCCTGGATAGCCCAGAACTATGGAATGGACATGGTCCGCCAGGCTGGTTTTTACATAGTTACCAATGTGGGCATAGTATCATTTGCTGCCCGAATCGCTGGCATTGAAAGGGTTTTCACACGGGGAATGGAGCAGTTCCGTAACAACATCGACTATGGTGAGATTAATATCGAGAAGGAAGGCAAGGTCGCCATGATAACCATGATAGATGTGAGCGTGGACGAAGTTACTCACATGGCCTGGCAGGGCATTTTCGAAGGGGTGCTTCATGTGTCTGGAGCCAGGGGCACTGTGACAGTCCTTGAGACTCAGACTGGCGGGTCTGATAAATGCGTCTACAAGATGGAGTGGAAGTAGCAGCATGCCAGAACCTACTATCAGGCCAGAACAAACACCTATGCCGGAGCCCACAGTTCCCAAGGGCCTTTTACAGATATATACTGGCAATGGAAAAGGCAAGTCCACAGCAGCACTTGGCCAGGCCATCAGAGCCATAGGCCATGGAAAGCGCGTTCTTATCATACATTTCATGAAGGGCTGGCCTGGATACGGCGAAATTGCAGCTGCAAAGAACATAGAAGGCCTAACCATCAAGCAGTTCGGCAGGGAGGATTACTTCGACCCAGACCATCCCGAAGAGATCGATCTTCAGAAGGCAAAGGAGGCGATGGCTCTTGCACGTAGCGCCCTTTTAAGCGATGAGGTCGAGTATGACATGATCGCCCTTGACGAGCTTTGCCTGGCTGTAGCCTGGAAGCTGCTGACCCTGGAAGATGTTTTGGCACTGCTTGAGAAGCGAAACCCAGAGCTGGAAGTCATAATCACAGGCAGAGAAGCTCCAAAAGAGCTGCTGGATATCGCTGACCTAATAACTGAGATGAAAGAGGTTAGGCATCACTTTAATAGCGGTGTGGAAGGAAGAGCTGGCGTGGAGTTCTAGATAGTTCTCGTTCTGCTAAAGTGTTTGCTTGGCTTCTTCCTCTTCATCATCTATTCCATCATCTATTCCATCATCTATTTCATCATCTATTTCATCATTACCAATCTCAGGGCTCAACCCTTTCTCCCTTTTTTTAAGCAGAAGTGGGATTGTGATCATCACTACAATTACCACTACAATTACCACTAGGAGCATCATAATGTCATCCGAAAATAACTGGTCCTCGATTCCAGTAATAGTTACAGAAACACCATTATAATCTGGGCTATCGGAGAAAGATTTCCAGGCCAAAAAAGAATCGACCAGATTTTTTTCTGAATAAGTCCCACCTGTTTTGATACTCTCCACTGCCCACTTCATCGTGATGGTAGCGGTGGATGTGTTGTTCGTACCAATAAGTCCCAACATGTCCATGTCCAAATTCAGATTGAATAGATGAATAGCTTTGGTCAAATAACCGCCAGGTAAAACCACAGCGTTGTTTGTTACTTCACAATCTATTTCATACTTCCAAATCCCGACCTCACTCTCATTCAGGACCCCATCATCGTTTCCATGTGGATGGTTGCTGCTGTTGTCATAGTTATCAATTAGAACTTCCCTGATGTCCCTGGTGAGTTCTCCTGATATGGTGATGAATATCGCCTTTATGGTTCCTTGCCTCTCTTTTAGGTCTATTGTTATACTACCATCAGAATAATCTTGGTAGCTATCAGGTATCCCAGAGGTCTGGGAAGCTACTGTGCTGGAAAGCAGAAGCACAACTATCAATGCTAGCAATGCTTTTTTTGTGTAAGGTGAGATGGAAAATGAATTCAGTTTTCTCATGGTCTTCATCATAGAATGTAAATGATTTCAATATAAAGGTATTTTGGTCATTGGTTTTTGTAAAATAATTCTTTAGCTCTTTCAATAGTCAAACAGGGTCTTTGGCTCAGGTCCAGTCTGGTTTGCAGAGGGAACTGGCTCATCTATCTTCCCCTCAAATCCTTTTCCTGTACTCCAAGAGCATTTCACAGTCGAAAACTCCTCGCCTCTGACAACATCGATGCGGTTCACAATCATGTCTTTTATCTCATCCATATGGGTTATAAGGATTACCTAGGGGAATCTCTCCTACAGGGCTGCCAGGTTATGGGGGGGTCACTGCCGCCAAAAGCATAGATGGCCTGACCATAAGGCAGTTCGGCAGACAGGATTACTTCGCCCCTGACCATCCAGGCGAAATTGATTTTGAAAACGCAGAAGAGGCTCTGGAGCTTACTAGTTTTGTTCTCCTATCCGAGAGCCCGGACTCTGACATGATTGTGCTGGACGAGCTGAATCTAACATGGCCTGGAAGCTGATGGACATCCAAAGCGTGCTGGATGTTCTCAACAACCGCAACCGGATCCTTGATGCCATTATAACAGGCAGGGAGGCTCCACAGGAGTTTCTGGACATGGCTGACCGGGCGACGGAGAAGGTTTAAAGAAAGCATCACTACACTGCTAGGGTTGAGGGAAGGATGGTTGTGGAGTTCTAATTGGAAAGTGTTGATTAAACACTCCTAATTTCAGCGGTATGGGACAGGAAACAATTGAGGAAAAATAATATGGAATTGATTCAAGCGGAGTTTTTAGCGAGTTACAAAATAGTTTATATTCCTTATATTCATTCAGATACGCTTGTGGTGTTTTAATGGAAAAACAGATTACGGTACGCGCTTGCGATAGTTGCGGAGATACGATATCTGGGATAGAACCAGGCGATACAGAGTATTACAAATGCACTCAGTGCGGGAAGGAATATTGTGTGGACTGCATCAATGAACATCTTATTGATGACCATGGCTTTGCGAAATACATAAATGATTGATCCACCCAGCTGGAAATTGGACTGAAAAAACTATATCTTCAACCATTTTATTGAAGAGCATGGCTTTGCCCAACATCTGGAAGATTGATTTCAATAAGTGAATGCTCCGGTATTATCTCCTTCAGAACCTCTGCATTTGATGGATGGCATGTGAAATAAAAAACCTGATTGGTTTCTGATATTTCTTTGATTACATCACATGCGTCCTTGAATCTTGCTGGGTCAAAGTTTACAAAAGTATCGTCTATTATTATCGGTAGAGGTGCAGCCCTCTTGTTGAACTCCTGGATGAATCCGAACCTCAATGATAAATACAGTTGTTCAGCAGTACCCCGACTCAATTCATCGAGGTTTCTCCTATCTCCATTCTGATCCAATGCATATATCTTATCATCATCCATCGGTTTTACTATGTGGGTGAACCTCCCTCCAGTAATCTTTGAGAAGCACTTTTCTGCTTCTTTTATAACGCCTGGTTGCCTTTCCTGTTCATACTTTCCCACAGCTTCTTGAATCTTCTGTTTTGCTATTGCCAGTACCGCCCATTCTTTTGCCAGATCCTTCATCATCTCTAGCTTAGTTTCTTTATCAAGCATCAGATTGGAACCCTCTTCCGCTTTTTCTATATGTTCTATCCTTTCTCTAATTCTTCCTCTTTCTTCAATCATGGCCTCTAATTTTATTTCCATCTCCTCAATGGATTTCTTCAGTTCTTCGTATTTAATTTCAATATCATCCAAATTTTCGAATTCCTCAGCACGATCCCTATACTCCTGGCCTAGAATCTTCTTTATGGCCTTTTCTTCAAAATCCAATTCGGTCATTAGTTCCTCTTGCCTCTCCCAATCACTTGCTCTTTGTTTGAACTCCTCAGAAGTCTTGACCTCGGCAGCTACTAGCAATTCAGACCTTTTTTCTTCTTTCCTTTCCATTTTTTCCTTCAGCTTCTCTATATCAATTTCGATTTTTCCCATTATTGTCTTTTGTTTTTCTACGCTTTCTGATTCTTCTAATGCTAATTCCAAGTCATTTAAAAGTCTCTCAACTTCTGATGCATGATCAATTTTTTTAACCTGTCTAGTGCAAGCCCTCAATACTAATTCCACATCCGATTCGTATGTGCTGACGAATGGGTCGAGTTTATTAATTCTTCCATTAAGGCTATTTATTGCTCTCACTTTTTCTCTGCAAGTTCTCATTATCTGGAACAGCTCTATGGCTGTTTCATAATTCAATTCCTCATCCAACCCTTTCGTGGATAGCCATTTTTTCCACTTGGTATTTATCTGCTCCATTTTATCGTCAAGGTTTTCTTTTTGGGATGATAAGGTTTTCTTCTCTTCGTCCAGCGTCCTTAATTCTACCAAAATCCTCTTTCTTTGTTTTCCAATATCCTCTTTTTGTAAGAATGTTCTTTGTTCTGATTGTATTGTTTGTGCCATCTCATCTAATAAGCTTTCATCTGGAAGTGATTTTTGATTTAATATCTTTAGACTTGACCCCGCCGAGCTCTGTAATCTTTTTATATCTTCTCTTAATGGTTCGAGACTGGATTCCTGAATACTGGGTGGTGCCATACTGTTTTTTTCGCTCACCTTAACGTTTAAATGGTTGCCATTTATTTTTCTGATGGCAATTAATAGAACAATTCCTAGTGGGGTTAGGATACCTACTGAAACAATCCCAATCAGGAGGGCGTTCAAGGCAATTGCTATGATGCAAAGAACAATTCCAACTGAAAGCACAGCAATCCCTGGCCACGTTGGAACCTTTGTATTGGCAACACTTGATTGGGGAGATATTGTCATCAATAAGGCAGTTGTTTCTTGTTTATGCTTATATTCAATTTGTTTCTCTCTGATACTACGTGATGTATTTCTTATGTAATTTAGTGCCCTTAGCTTTTTTTCAGGGCTTTCTCTTTTTTCATCAGTTTCCAGTAATTTGTTCTCTTCATCAAGCTTTTTCAATTCGTCCTTCTTTGTTTGGTTAGCCTGTTCAGCCCGCAAAAAATCCGCCTGAGCGGTCTTTTGTTCTTCTTTTTTACACAGGTATTCATCCTTCATCTTCTCCACGGTTTTTCTTGTGGGTATTGAAGTATCGAATTCATTCAATTTTTCCCCATTCCATTCAGGTCCGATTTCCTTAAGGTTGGATCTAAGTTCTTCCAGCATTGATTCCTTTTCTTTCAGCACCTTCGGGAGGTCTTTTTTAGCGGTCCAATATTTTTCAATCCCTTTCTGAAGTTTTTTAATTTCATCCTTCTGCTCAATTAATTCCATTTCAACAGTTATTTTCTTTGCTGTTAACTCTTCCTTTTCCAGCTCTGCTTTATGATTTATAAGTTGCTCATTAAGCTCATCTATGCTTTCATCTAATTTACCGAGTTCATTCAAACCGTTTTCTGGAAATGTTTCAATCTCAGGTAATCCTTCTAGTCGTATCTCGATCCCATTTATTTT
>JAUVCJ010000098.1 GCA_030595765.1 Thermoplasmatota archaeon
ACGAGATGCTACTTACTATCATTCCAGCGGTGCAAAGGCCCTTTGCATCAGTTTTCCTATAACCACGGAAGCCAACCAGCAGGCCAAGCAATCCAATAAAGGGTATGATGAATAGGAGCCCAAGTATCACAGAGGCCCATCCGTACCTTCTGTTCTGGATCTGGGGTCTGGCATCTTTGGCCCATGCATATAGCTCCAATAGGAGGCCGCCTATCCCAATGCCTATTATGACTCCCCACTCGGGTTCAAGCTCCATTGGGCTTTACCAGCAGCATTTTGGTATTTTAACCCATCGGGTTATAGTCAAGAACCACACATCTGGCCCGGATTGTTAGGGATAATCGAATTTGGTTTTCAGGTAGTAATTGGAATAGATGGCTGCGATGGTGTTGTGCACCAGTACCCTGTCCTTGACAACGAGGGTGGTAACAGGAGCTTTTGAGTTCTGAGTGAATTGAATGTCGTGGCCCATGCACAATCCAAGAACAACGTTGAGCTGGGTCTCTGCCTGATTAAGCACCATTGCTTGGCCTATCGGGTTGCAAGTCGACTCTGTTCTATTGTCGTTATGAAGCCTTTCCAGGTCGAATTCGGATTTCTCAATGCCGCACACTTTGCAACACACTGATGTGATGGTGAAGTGTTTGCTCAGTATTCCTGAGAGAACTTCTGCTTCTTTTTCCAGGCCGATGCAGAATGCTAGGCCCAGGTGGCTATAATTCATCTCTTTTGCGTAAATAATCAATTCTTCCAGTCGATTTTTTTCCATATAATATCGTGACTCTATGCTTGCCGCTGTTTTCATCGATTTGAGCACTTCTCCGGTGTATTTGCTCTGAGCCTCTTCTTTGATGTTGGTGCAGTCCTTTCCCTGGCGGCATTCTTTGTCCTTGCATTCAGCGCATTTCATGGTGTTTTCCCTCCGGGTGTGTATTCATACTTCGTATGGCATTAATCACATACTTGTATGGCATTTTTATCTTAGTATTTGCAATGCATCATTCTTGGCTGTATTGAACCAATATTGAGCTTTTTCAGATCCTATCTTGCTTTGTGTCGTTAGCGTTCTGCAAGGCTTTTTGCAGGGTCTCGATTGCCAGCGATACGCAGTGTAGATGCTCTTCTGGCAATCCATCAAGCGCCCTAAGTAGCTCTGCCTTGCCCAGCCTCCAGGCATCAGCTGTGGTACCAGACAACACCATCCTGGTGAGCATGCTTCCACAAGCTATGGTTGGCTCGCAACCGTCTGTCATGAATAGCATCTTGGTGATCTTTTCATCGCTCTTTGTGATGTAGAATTCCATGGTGTCCCCACATGGGCCAGTGACTTCTCCGATGCCATCAGCGACGTGTCTGTTCATTCTGCCAACGTTTTGAGGGTTCTCATATTCGGCAATCACTTTTTTGGAGAACATGCCCTCCAGTGGCTCATTCTTGCGGATTGTATCCAGGTTCAGGATGTCGTAGGTCTGATCTTCGGTGGCCATGTTTAACCCTTCTAGGCATCAATATGATCTGATTTTATTTTATCTGGTCAAGGATCTCCATGATCCTATTCCACATGGCTTTGAGGCTTTGTGAAACTTCCCCATCATCATACTCCACAACCGAGAGGCCTTTTATCTGAGCCTGTGTCACAGATCTGTCGTATACCAGTTCCCCTACCACTCCGACTCCAGCTTCCTTGCAGAAGCTCTTAATCTTGGCTGAATTATCAGGGTTGATGTCGCACTTATTGATGCAGACAAGCGAAGGTATCTTGAAGTGGGCAGTCACCTCCAGAACTCTTTCCAGATCATGCATGCCTGAAAGGCTTGGCTCTGTGACTATGAGGCAAATATCCACTCCAGATATGGCTGATATTACTGGGCAGCCAATGCCGGGAGGCCCGTCTATGATGATTATCCCTCGTTTCTGCTCGTATGCCAGTATCCTTGCATTGTTGCGTACCACTGCAACCAGCTTTCCAGAGGCTTCCTCAGCAGTGAATAGCCTGGCATGCGCCATTGGTCCAAAGCGGGTGCTGGATATGTGCGAATGCCCGGAAAGACGTTCTTTCATGGATATGGCATCTACCGGGCACACGAACTGGCATACTCCGCAACCCTCGCATCTGTCAGCAATGATGTTGATATCGTCGTCTATGGCGTCAAAACGGCAATGCCTGACGCATTGTCCACAACGGGTGCATAGGTCATAGTCTATATGAGCCAGCTTCAGTCCGAAAAAGTCATGGGTCGAGATCACCTCTGGCTTTAGAATGAGGTGCAGGTCTGCTGCATCCACATCACAATCCGCTAGAACTGCGTTCTCAGCTAGAGCAGCAAAGCTAGCAGTCACAGTTGTCTTGCCAGTGCCTCCTTTTCCGCTTATCACAGTAAGTTGCTTCATTTAACCTCACCTACCTTGGCCATCTGTGCAGCACTGGCCATCTTCTCGATATCGCTCCATAGGTTTTGAAACCGCACTGGCCATTGATCCATTTTGGTGACAAAGGGTATTCCATCTGAGTAGAGCTTGGCAATTTCCATGCTCTCTGGAATTGAAAGCAGGACTCTGATGCTCTCATTTGAACAATACTTACGAACTTCATCATTTCCAGCACCATCTCGATTAATTATCACGCCAAATGGGATCTCCATGCTCCTGACCACATCAACAGCGAGTTTCAGGTCATGCAGTCCAAAAGGCGTAGGTTCGGTTACCAGTAGACAGAAATCACTTCCCCTCAATGCCTCAATGACCGGGCATGATGTGCCTGGTGGGGCATCCAGCAGGACAGCGCCATCGTCCCACATTCGTTTTTTAAGCGCCTTGATGATTGGCACTGCCATTGGCTCGCTTGGCTTGAGAAGACCCTGAAGGAATTCTATGTGCGGGGTCTGTATCTCTTTGGTTTCCTTGTCCATCAAAGCACCAATGTTTCCTCCTTCCACCACTCCAATGGTTCTGGGCTCCTCTGAGATCGCGTTTTGTGGGCAGACAAGTTTGCAGCCTCCGCAACCATGGCACATCTCCGAAAACACCAGAACTTTTTCCTTGGCCAGAGCCAGCGAGTTATACTGGCAAAAGCGCACACATTTGCCACAGCCGTCACATTTCTCAGCATCCACAACTGGAGTCATTATCTCTATGTTCTCAAGATGGGTCAGTTCTGCTCCCAGGAACAGGTTTGAGTTTGGCTCCTCAACATCGCAATCCAACACCTGAACCCTTTCCAGTTGGGTCAGGCTCAGAGCCAGGTTGGTTACCAGGGTTGTCTTGCCAGTGCCTCCCTTGCCGCTTGCTACGGTTACCTTCATTTTCTGCCTCCCTCATAATTTTCTAACATTATCATCATCTCTGACATTGTCGTCCTCTCCAGCATTATCGTCATTTTCAAATATCATCACCATTTTCTAACCAACAGATCTATCCTCATCTTACTCTGAGTAATATCATGTCATTGATCTTTGAGCCAAGTTCCTGTGAAACAAGATGACATTTGCTCATTAGCAGGAAGAATATCTCGTCTCTGTGGCTCAGAGCCTCGTAGTTGCCCTGGCCTTTGCTAATTATCATGTCGCTGTCGGCTAGCAGTTCTAAGAACCACTGGCTTGACCTATCGCGGTCAGCTCCTTTAGGGCCAACTCCAAGCTCTACGATTGTCAATCCCTGAATGTCATCAATGCTAGCTGCCATGGCATCCTCCATCATTGCATCATTGATAATGGGGCTGCCCTTGACAACAAAGGTGATGCTTCTTATGTCATGGTTCTCAAGTATGGTATCAAGAATAAGTTTATCGAAGACAATTTCTCCAGCATTATCTGCTAGATAGGTAAGATGGCTGGTCTGCATTAGTGCTGCCTTGAATTTATCATAGTGATTGACCCCGAATTCCTTGGTTAGGCATTCAGATATGGTTTTTTCAAGGTCGAAATGAGAGTTGGCTCCAAAATCCATGATGTTGCCTGCAATAGACAGTCTAATGGCGGTTTCTAGCCCATCTTTAGATTCCGCAACGAGCGTTCTCATTCTGGGGAGAAGCTCCAGTGCCTGCAAGTTACTCTCCTTTTTCAGCTCCTTGTATGGGTCAGGTTCTCCGCTGATTTCGCTGACTATGCCGTATATCAGTCCGGACATCTTGGTTGGGTTGTTGGACCAGTCCTGCTCCAATAATTCTTCCATTACCCTCCGAAGAGTTCTTTCCTGGACTTGTTTGTCAGAGGTGGCGAACCTTATGGCCTGAAGCGCCTGCCTTTGAAAGCAGGGAATGCAATCCAGATTTGATTTCATGAATGGTCCGCCCCTGATAGTCTGCTCCTGAAGGTCATAGGTTCCCATAACGAATTGTGAATGTCATTCCACATTGGTTCCCTTGAAGAGCTGGGCTGTGTGGATACTGCCATTAGGCTTCACTGCCTGCTTTGTCCGCATACATCCTGGTCGCCTGCGATATTCAGATTTCCCTCTAGGAACTGGGTCACTACAAAGTCAATGGTTCCAGCAGCACCTGCATAGACATCTATCCCTACCTCTTTGAATCCCATAAGCGGCCTGAAGCCTATTCCTCCGACCAGGACGGCTTCTACATCATGGCTTTTTAGATAATTGACCGGAGCCATGCATCCGCCTTGGACATGAGGCATGTTATCTATGACGCATATCTTCTGGATCTTGCCATCTGCAATGTCTGCTAGGGTGTAGAGCTCACAGTGTCCAAAATGTGGGGAGCTTAGAGCCTCTACTCCGCCTGGTGGCATTGAAGGAATTGCAATTCTCATGTTATGCTCCTCCGTGAAATCCATCATGGGATGGTGATTGAGCTTGAGCTAGAGTACCGTTCTTGTACTGTTTCAATGCGTCTTTGACACTGCCAGATGCGTTGATGTTGATCTCTATTCCGCCTGCAGCCAGGGTGCGGTAGGCATTTGGGCCAACTTGGCCTGTAATTACCCCTCCAACCTCCAGATCTATTACGGTCTGGGCTGCCTGGATGCCTGCGCCTCCTGTGGCATTGGCCCCGCCGTTCTCAATCACTTTAAACTCATTAGTTTCCGAGTCTACCACCAGGAAGAATTTACACCTGCCAAAACGCGGATCCAGCTCGCTATCTAAATCCATGCCTGTCGCTGATACTGCTATTTTCATTGTTTCACCTATTTCTTTTTATCCTTGGCTCTGCCCACGAACTCAATGGTAAGTCCGATGATGCTCTCCATTGCCCTTATAGATGGTGATTCTTTTTCTTCATTGACGAACGGCTTCCCATCGTCGCCACTGGACACTATGGCGGGGTCAATGGGTATGCTACCCAGGAATGGTACAGACATGTCTCTTGCGGCTCTCTCCCCTCCACCGTGCTTGAAGAGGTCAATGCCCTTGGTGCAATGCGGGCAGACCAGTCCGCTCATGTTTTCGATTATTCCAACTATGGGGATACCCAAGGTTCTTGCGAACGTCACTGATTTACGTGAGTCAAGAAGCGCAACCTCCTGGGGCGTTGTGACTATCAGAGCTCCAGACATATTTGGTATCAGTTGGGCTATGCTCAACGGTTCATCCCCCGTTCCTGGAGGAAGGTCAATTATAAGGTAGTCCAGGTCTCCCCACTTTACCTCGCTCAGGAACTGGCGGATGGCTCCCATCTTCACCGGACCTCTCCAGATCACAGGGGTGTCAGGATTTTCAAGCAAGAAGGCCATGGACATGACTTTGAGGTTAGGCATTGCCTGGATTGGCAGGATCACTCCATTCTCAGTGGTGATTTGTTGACCCTCAAGTTTGAGCATCTTCGCAATGTTGGGACCATGTATGTCAACATCCAGAAGCCCCACCCTGGAGCCCTGTGTAGCTAGGCCAACTGCTAGGTTGGTAGCTATTGTGCTCTTGCCAACCCCGCCCTTTCCGCTCATGACCGCGAACTTGTTTTTTATCTTCTTGAGGTTCTTGTTCAATTGGGTGTTCTCATCAACTTCATTACCCTTATCGGTTGTCTCGTTCACCATGATAGTTCCTTCTTACTGGGTCTAGATGGTATGCGTAATCATCTATTTAATCCCGTTTATAATCGGGTATCGTTCTTATTAGCAAATCCATACCACTTCGTGCCGGTTAGTATCAATTCGAGGGAAGGGATTGGAGGGAATTACACTACCATTGGGCTCAATGTATCGCCACCTATGCGTTCACGGCAGTATAAAAGGCGAGCTTTTCCCCTGAGCCTCTTGCCTTCCTCCAAAAATCTCCCGTACCCGAAGTTTTTAGACCAAGGAGTTCCCCCTGTACGACCTGAAAGGCACAATCTCTCTTCGAACATAACTGTGAGGAGGGAGGAGGCGAGAATAATGTTGGATCACCGCAATTGTCATTGGTGTGGGAGGTCACCAGGAAATGATAACATGTTAAGACACAGTAGTAATAGTCATATATTCTCCGCCCTGAGTCCGAAATATCATTAACAGATTTTAGCATACATATGCTGTCATCATAGATACAGCATTGAAAGAAAGATATAGTGCGTTGTTCTTAGCGATGAATATCATGGAATACATAAAATACAGGCCAATTGGAAAAATACATTCGCCGTTCAAGGAGCCGAAAGGAACGCCGATACAGCCGAGTGCTGGCAAGGACGTAAAAGGCATAGTTGAGGTTTTTTCGGAGTATGCCGAAGGGTTGAAAGACATAGACGGATTTTCACACATCATTCTGATCATCCATTTGCATCTGGCCATCGAGTCGAAACTGGTTGCAACGCCGTTCATGGACGACGAGCCACACGGCATCTTCGCGATTCGGGGACCAAGCAGGCCAAATCCCATCGGAATTTCCATTGTGCGCCTAGATAAAGTCGAAGGCAACATTCTTCATATTCTGGACCTGGACATCATAGATGGCACGCCGCTCCTTGATATCAAACCTTATTTGCCCGCGTTCGACGAAAAAGAGGCGGTAAAAATTGGCTGGCTAGAGAATAAACATGCTCATATTGCCAAGTTCAAGAGATGACTGGCGCCTCTTAGAATAACTGAATCATTCAAAGGAGTTAGCAAATCATTCAAATCTTCTATCGTATGTACTTCCCCTTTTCTTATTTGAAGTACTCTTCCATCCTATCAAACGCCTTGTTTATCTCTTTCTCGGAAACGCAGAACGATAGTCTTAAATGCCCTTCCCCAGTCGGCCCGAATGCTATTCCGGGCGTCGTTGAGACCCTAGCTTCTTTTAAAAGTTTTTTGCAGAAGCTTATCGAGTCCTTGCCTTCTTCCAACAGTATCTTTGGGAACATCAGGTATGAACCTTTTGGCTTCTGATATTCGAAGACCGATGACAGTCTGTCAAGTCTCTTGCACATTAGATCTCGTGTGTTGAGGTAATGCTTCCTGTAATCCACTATGCAATCCTGCGGTCCTTTGAGGGCATTGAGTGCTGCATATTGAGAGACCACCGGTGCACAGATGGCAAATGGAATATGTGCCTTGGTAATCTGTGGTATCAACTCTTCATCCGCATGCAGATAACCGATCCTCCAACCGGTCATGGCATAGTTCTTTGTGAATGTAAAACAACTGATCGTGCTCTTCTTCATTTCGGGGATCGAACCAATGCTGAAATGCTCATTTTCATCATATACAAAATATTCGTAGGCCTCATCTGTTATGACCACTAGGTTATTCTCCAGAGCAATATCGGCCAGCTGTCTGAGTTGTTTCTCGCTAAAAACAGTACCGGTTGGGTTGCTGGGCGAGCAATAGATTATTGCCTTTGTCCTGGGAGTAATCGCGTTCCGGACGGCATCCATGTCCCAAATGAAACCCTCCTCTTCTATCAGGGGTACAATGACTGGTTTTCCAGAGGCAAGAAAAACCTCTTGAATGTGCGTAGAGTAGGTTGGTGATGGGAAGATGACTTCATCACCAGGATCAATCACGGCCATGATAGCCGAGGACAGCCCTTCCACCGCGCCGACGGTGACTATTATCTGAGACGGATTCGCATTTATGCTATTGTCTCTTTTCAGCTTCTTGACTATTTCTTCCCGCAGTTCCAGCAATCCAGAACTAGTAGAATAGCCGCCCACAAGACCTTTCCTTATTGCAGAGATAGCACCCTCTTTGATGTGCTCTGGGGTATCAACGGTTGGTTTCGCCCAAGATAAAAATGCCACATCTTCCACTTCTTTGGACAATCTTGTCATTTCGTGAATTGCTG
>JAUVCJ010000129.1 GCA_030595765.1 Thermoplasmatota archaeon
TATATGGAATTTTACAACAGAGTGGAGGAACTGAAGAATCTTGAGCAATTGTATGTACTGTCAAAAACAAGATCCATAATGGCAGTTATAACAGGAAGAAGAAGGGTAGGAAAAACAGAGCTCATCAAAAGATTCATTCAAGACAAAGATAACTGCATTTATCTTTTTGTAGAGAAAAAACCATCAAAAATCTTGTTAAACGATTTTGCAAAAGTCTTTGCAGACATACTGATGGTTCCTATTAAATTCGAGAACTGGGACGAGTTCATCAAATTCATGTTCCAATACTCCCGTGAGAACCACATCGTTATTGCGTTTGACGAGTTTCAATATTTCTGGCATGTGGAAAAAGCGGTATTCTCAATGCTACAGAAACACTGGGATTCTGAGCGGAACAACTCGAAATTATTACTTATCTTTACCGGATCGTTAATCGGGTTGATGAAGAACATCTTCTCTGATAACAAGGAACCATTATATGGGCGAGTGCACCAGGAACTCGTGCTGTCTCCGTTCAAATATAGCGATACCAGAAAAATACTCCACAACTTTGGATACAAGACCGAGAAAGAGCTCATAAATATCTATTCTGTTTTTGGCGGTGTTCCGAAATACTATGTCCTTATAGAGGATTTTGCTCTCCAGGGCAAGCCCATCTTTTCAATTCTCGACGAGTTCTTATTCCGTGCGAATGCGCCATTGGAAAATGAAGTAAGGTCTATACTTCTGCAGGAATTCGGAAAAGAACACGAAAGTAATTTTTCTATATTGGAAGGAGTATCATCCGGAAAGTCCACAGTGGTCGAGATTGCAAACTACATAGGACTGAACTCCACCTCCTTACCTCCCTATCTAAAAAGCCTAACAACATATTACGGTTTCGTAAAGAGAATAATGCCTGTTACTGAGAAGAAAAGGAGTAAAATGACCAGGTACTTTTTAAACGATAGATTTATGAAGTTTTGGTTCAAGAACATATACAGGAACATGTCTTTTTACGAGATTGGCAACTTTGATTATATCTCCGACGAGATAAAGAAAGATTTTAGCTCAGAGGTGGGAGCAGTCTTTGAGGATGTGGTCAAAGAACTCCTGATCTCCTACAATGGAAGAATGCCGCTTCCATTCCTGTTCTCCAAGATAGGGAGCTGGTGGAACAGGAGAGGAGACGAGATCGATATCGTGGCACTAAACGAGAAGACAAAGGAAATCCTGTTCTGCGAGTGCAAATGGACAAAAAAGAAAACAGATAAGGCAGTGATCCAATCGTTGTTAGAGAAGAGCAAATTGGTAAAATGGCACAATGAAAAGAGAAAGGAGCATTACATGGTGGTATCCAGAAATGGCTTCACGCTGTCAGCGAAGAAAGCAATGGATTCAGAGGGCATCATCGGCCTGACCCTAAGAGATGTGGGGGCTCTTTTCGACGGACTTTCGGGCAATAACTAACCGAAAGCAGCAAAACATTAATCACCCCCTGGTCCATTCCAATCAACCAATGAGTGAGAAGGCGGGCTTACTGATGGTTATCGCAACCCTCATGCTCGGAAGGTTCCTGGCTGCGGTGCAGTTCGGGAGCGAGGATGTGGGGGAGGCGGAGGCGCTGGACTG
Source organism: Thermoplasmatota archaeon (assembly GCA_030595765.1). Taxonomy (GTDB): domain Archaea; phylum Thermoplasmatota; class Thermoplasmata; family JAUVCJ01; genus JAUVCJ01. The sequence goes on from JAUVCJ010000129.1 coordinate 1,612, forward strand.
TGTGGTGCTCAAGGCTCTCAGCCTGGAGAAGGAGGACTGTTGGCAGAGCGCAGTGGAGATGAAGAGGGTGTTGGAGGTGGTGAAATGAAGGAAAGCAGGCAACGCACCATCGAATGGATATTGTCACAACCAGAGGGGCAGTCCACAGAATTCAAGAGGTCGGTCTCGGGTTCACTTAATACTGTCATTGTGGCGTTTGCCAATTCCGGCGGCGGCCACATATTGGTCGGGGTCGATGATGATGGCAGCATGATTGGAGTTTCAAACATCAATGATCAGATATCGAAAGTGGAAAGCATTGCCAGGAATTGCGACCCTCCCATACCCGTAAAGGTCGGTTCACATCAACGGAACGGAAAAAAGATACTTCTTGTGGAGGTTCCCGACGGTGAGGATAAGCCGTATTCGTGCTCCTTAGGATTCTACCTCAGAAGCGGCGCAACCTCCCAGAAAATGACACGGAATGAGATCATAGATTTCCTATATTCGGTTGGACAGGTCAAGTACGAGGAGAAGTTGTGTAAAGGATTCAGGTATTCTGAGGATTTCGATGAGGAGGCATTCAGGTACTTCCTTATTACAGCAGGTATCTCCTCCGTGGATTTATCCACAGAAGATATACTTACAACTCTAGGTGTAATATCTCGGAAAGACTCTAACTTGGTATTCAATAATGCTGGGGTCCTTTTCTTTGGTAAAGAGCCGACCCGTTTCCTGAGACACGCTATGGTGGATTGCATTCTGTTCCAGGGGAATGACAAGGTGGACATCCTGGACAGAAAGGAGCTTAAAGGGAACCTGGTGGAGAATGTGAAGCAGGCAATGATATTTCTAAAGAAGCATCTTTCTCTCAAGTACGAAATCAAGGGACTTCACCGCAAGGAGATCCTCGAACTACCAGAAGAAGCTCTCCGAGAATCTGTATTGAATGCGGTGATGCATAGAGATTATTATTTCGATTCTGCAAACATCACGGTGGAGATATATCGTGACAGGGTGGAGATATCAGACCCTGGTGGCTTGCCTCCAGGAATGAACCCAGAAGATCTTGGGAAGAAAAGTATCAGAAGAAATAAGTTAATAGCTGACCTCTTCCATAGAATGGGTGAAGTGGAGAAGATCGGGTCTGGCATCGGAAGGATCAGAAGAGCTGTTGCTGAAGTTGGGCTGCCTGAGCCAGAGATCACCATCACTACGTTCTATACCATCGTTTTTGAAAGACCTGGGATCCCTACCCCGCAAGTCACCCCCCAAGTCACTCCCCAAGTCACCCCCCAAGTCAAAAAGGTGCTGGAAGCCTGCAAAGAGCCGCGTTCTAGAGACGATATCCAGCACATTTTAGGTCTCTCGGATCGGCAACACCTACGTAAAACCTATATCCTACCCGCTCTGGAAACTGGCTGGCTGGCCATGACTATCCCTGACAAGCCCAGAAGCAGCAAGCAGAGGTACGTGACCACTGAGAAGGGAAGGAAGGCGCTGGAGGAGGCGATGATATGAGCAATCTCAAGAAATCCGTGTTGTCAGGTATTGGATTGATTGTGATTTTAATGTTTCTTCATGCAACCATTTTGTCAGCTACTACACAACCACCAGCATCTATGTTATTGGATCCTGAAAATGCGGATGGGGATGGTAACTATACTCTGAAGTGGAGCGATGTATCTTCGCCAACCGCCGAAATGCTCTCGGTGTCGCTTCCCACTGGTAGATATGGCACCTCCGCAGTCTGGGATGGGCAGTACGCGTATGTGTTCGGCGGGCATTACTATGACCCATCTGATTATACAACTCATTATTTGGATGACATTGTAAGGTTCGATCCTTCCACTGGCAATGTTACCCTTCTCTCGGTGTCGCTTCCCACTGGCAGATCTGCAACATCAGCGGTCTGGGATGGGCAATATGCCTACATTTTTGGAGGCATCGGTGGTTCAAGCCGGACCGATATCGTAAGATTTGACCCCGCAACAGGTAATGTAACCACGCTCTTAGCATCGTTTCCCACTGGTATACGTTACACCTCCGCAGTCTGGGCCGGGCAGAACGCATATGTGTTCGACGGTGGGATGGGGGGTGATAACATCGTACGCTTCGACCCAGCAACCGGCAATGTCACCACGCTCTCGGCAACGCTTCCCACTGGCAGATCTTACACCTCTGCGGTCTGGGACGGGCAGTATGCGTATGTGTTCGGCGGAGATTATGGCTCCTGCCTGGACGACATCGTACGCTTCGACCCGGCGACTGGCAATGTCACCACGCTCTTAGCATCGCTTCCCACTGGGAGATCTTTTACATCCGCGGTCTGGGACGGGCAGTATGCCTACATCTTCGGGGGGTCTGGTGGCTTATATTACTTGGACGACATCGTCCGGTTCGACCCTTCAACAGGCTCCGTGACAACGCTTTCAGATGCGCTGCCCACAACTGGCCATACATCCACAATCTGGGACGGGGAGCACGTATATCTGTTCGGCGGGTGGGATGACTCTGGTGGGTGGGATGACTTATCTCGAATGGACGACATCGTCCGGTTCGACCCGGGCAAAGTCACCTATATTCTCGAAGAGGACGATAATCCCGATTTCACATCGCCAACACAGATGTACCTAGGCATGAACACAAACGTTTCAATCCAAAAGCAATCGGAAGATGTATATTATTACCGCGTGAATGCAGCCAACTCAGATGGGGCAAGTGGATGGAGCAACGTTGTATCGGTTTCCGTGGGCTTGGATGGCGACGGGGCACCAAGCCCACAGGGCGCTTTCCTGAATGACCCTCTCTTGATGGTATTCCTGGGTCTTATTATTGCTCTTGGCGTGAGTGCTATCGTATGGACCATGTTTGTTCGTACCAAGAAATCTTCGTAGGGATTCCGATAATGAGGCCATATCGCTAGATCCAGCTCAAAAATCTCCAATTCCTGCCATATGCTGAGTGTTGTATCAAAATCCCCACGATAATACTCATGGTTTCCATGGATGAGAACTACTGGGAGTGCTGTGTTTGAGCCTTGACCATCTCTAGGAATTTGGTGGAGAGGCCTGTGTCCCCGGCAAGAATGAGGAGGTCTCTGGGTGTGGCTGGGAAGTTGAAGGGGCCGAACTCGGTGTGCAGGTCGCTTAGGAGATGGATTATCATGATAAAGAATTGGCATATTAGTACTTGGGAATTGAGGCGCGAAACCTAGGGTCTAGAACCCTGAATAGTGATATCTATGCATTTCTCCCACCCACCTCCCACTCTGGCCTTCCCCCCCAGTACATTCAACTTTACCTAAAGCCTAAATACCCAACCTCCACATAATCCGCACTCTCAAGGTCCTAATCATGCATTCCTATGGCGAAACCTGGAAGCCCAGCGAAAGAACCGCTAGCATCCTAAAGCAGACGACTGTCACCCCCGAGGACATTAGAGATGTGATGGAGGAATGCTTCACCTTCGCTCATGGAGACATCGAGCAGGCGGTCTTGATACTCCAAAAGCAGGCCGCAGACATTGGGATGTGGTGGTCCAAGCCAGATTGTGTCGGTATGGCAAAGCTCATTCCAAAGCTAGAAGAGGTTGCATCGCAGTTTCGCAACCCCGAACTGATTCTTCAGAATCGCTTGAAGATACAGAATCTCCTGCGTAAGTGCTGCGTTTGAAAGTAATTGTGATCATTCTCACAGCTTGAGTTTTTATATTTTTGACCCGGGTCGTCAATCTCGTTTTACCCAGAACTTTTAGTATATAATGCTCCATCCACCCTCGAAAGTACTCTGTAAGAGTACTCCCCCGAGGGTGAATAAAATGGTGCAGCTACACGAGATGATATTCCGCGACGCACATCAATCGCTTTTGGCCACGAGGATGAGAACAGAAGACATGCTCCCCATTGCAGAGAAGCTTGACCAGGTCGGCTTTTTCTCGCTTGAGGTATGGGGTGGAGCAACGTTCGATGTTCCGATCAGGTATCTGAATGAGGATCCATGGGATCGCCTAAGAGCCCTCAAGGAGGCGTTGCCGAATACACCGCTCCAGATGCTTGAAAGGGCAATGAACATTGTAGCATACCGTAATTTCCCTGATGACATCGTCAAACCCTTTATCAAACTTGCAAAGAAGAACGGTTGCGACATATTCAGGGTGTTCGACGCTCTTAACGACATGCGCAACATGAAGGTCCCGATCGAGACTGTCAAAGAGGTTGGAGGCCATGCGCAGGGCTGTATCAGCTACACAATTAGCCCAGTTCATTCGGTCCAGACCTTTGTTGACGACCTACTAAAACTACAGCAGATGGGCTGCGATTCGGTTGCTATCAAGGACATGGCTGGCATGATATTCCCTGCAGAAGCCTACGGCATAATCAAGGGTTTCAAGGACGGCGGCGGCAGAATACCAATCGACCTTCATACTCATTGCACCTCAGGCATGGAAGGATTGTCCTACCAGAGAGCTGCTGAAGCGGGGTGCGACATACTTGACACCGCCATATCTCCAATCTCCGGCGGCACAGCCCAGCCACCTACAGAATCCATAGTACAGGCATTTAAGGGCACGGAGTGGGATACTGGATATGACATCGAGATACTGATGGAGTGCCGTGACTACTTCCTGGACATCTGGAAGAAGTACAGGCATCTGCACAGGATGGAAGCAATAAGGCCTGACCCCTCAGTGACAGTACATCAGATACCTGGTGGAATGCTATCGAACCTGGTCTCCCAGCTTGAAGAGCAGGGAGCTGGTGACAAGTATTTGGATGTGCTGAAGGAAGTTCCCAGGGTCAGAGAGGAGATGGGATACCCACCACTTGTCACACCAACCTCCCAGGTCATTGGAGTTCAGGCAGTGATGAACGTCCTTATGGGAAGGTACAAGATGATACCAGAACCCACTAAGCAATACGTCCGTGGATTCTATGGAAAACCTCCAGTACAGATCACAGATGAGATCAAAGAAATGGTACTTGGCCCCAACTGGCGTGATGAGATCATCGAATGCAGGCCAGCTGACATGATAGAGCCACAATATGACCATTTCAAGGCACTTCTAGAGAAGGAAGACCTCTGGCGTGGTCGCGAGGAAGACATAATGACAGTTGCCATCTACCCAGAAGTTGGATTGAACTTCTTAAAGGGCAAGAACCCAGCGGAGTTCGAATCAAGCGCATTGCCTCTGAACAAAGACCACCCAATGACCAGAGCAATGGTCAAATCCTTCTTC
>JAUVCJ010000111.1 GCA_030595765.1 Thermoplasmatota archaeon
AGGGATTGTACGTGACCATGGAAGAAACCCCGGAGCAGATACTGAAGGAAGCCGAATCGATGGGGTGGGACATGCGCAAACACTTCGAGAAGAACCTATTCTTCATTCATCTGAAGGGGAAAAACTTCAAGAAAATGATCGAGGAACAGCTACCTCAGCTTGTCAAAGCACGGTCCGATTACGATATCAAGACACGTGTGGTAATTGACCCCATGACACCTGTCATATGGGCCACGACCGACAAGCTCCTGCAGAGAGAACTGGTTGGAAAATTATTCTACACCCTAAAAGAATTGGGAGTAGTTGTTGCAACAGTGGAAGAGCATGCCAAGCCAGGCGAGGTCATAGGAGAGGACGTGCTACTACCCATATACCTAGCAGATGCTGCCATACACCTGGATTATTACCCTATTGGTGGGGCTTTCAATAGAACGCTGAAGATAATTAAGATGAGGGCAACACATCATGGGGAAGGCGTTTATCCATACATGTTTGCAAGAGGTGTCGGCGCTGTTATCAGGACCGCACCTATTGAGCTTGAGGAGGACGAGAAGAATAAATATGCTCCTGAGTTTGATGCAGCGATCGAATCAGCAATCCAGCTCAATGCTCCGGACTACGCAGTATCCCAGCTAAAGACACTTAAAGATAACTGGGCAGAGAAATATTCACCGAAAGAAATTCTCGGTATTTTCTTTGATTCATACAACTTCAGTAAGAAGTGAGGGGGTCCCTCCTTGACAACAACTGTAAAAAAAATTGACAAGACCTTGGATGCAGAGAACATCACCCTACTTCGGGACATGCTAGAGATGGAACTAGCAAGGCTCAAGGAAAAAGCAAATCTAGACCTTTTAATGTTCATGGGTGTGGATGGCAGGACCTTTTCGTCCATCATCCCCAATGATCTCACTCCTGGTCAGTACTATCTGCTAAACTTGGCCAAGGTTAACATACCGTACATATGTAGCCAATTGAGAACTGAGAACCTGACAGTATCCATCCAGCAGTTCAAGGAAGGAACAATGATCATATCGGGTGTTGGAAGCAGTGCTTTTATTTTATCAATGATTGCAGGCAGTATTGACATTAATAGCATTCAACCAATTATTGCTCCGATCCTCATGTCCAGCCAGGTCATCAAGCATGTTTTCGAGCTAAAACCAAACACTGAGGAGATCCTTTCACAATATCCAGACGATGTGGCTGAAGAGCTGAAAAAGCTCAGCAGGCTACTTTTCAAGGAAAGTTTCTCCAAAACACGCGAGTACAAGAAGAGCATGAGATTGTATGAATACATAAAACAAAAAGTGTCCTCTGTTGTCGGAGTGGGCTCCACTGATGAAGTAATGACTCTTGCATTCAATGAAATGGGAACTGCTCCTGCATTCATGAAAAGCAGGGACTGGAAGGTGTTGATGGGAAGGATCATCAACGACCACATCAGAAGACTCAATGGCGACATAATTGCCGATGAATGTCTCAATACCTGGATACCTGAACTTGAGGAGAAATTGAAGACCTTTGTTTGAGGTTGAATGATGGAGTCTGAGGCTACGAATGATGAGAAGGAGGGACAGGTTGAAGGCTCCCTTTCGGAACGTTCTCAGACGATAAGCTCAGCCCAGGTTAATGGATCTGCAAAACCCATCGACTCCTTTGCCTGCGATTTTTGTGGCAAGAGCTTCAAGAATGCTGCTGGTAAGGGATCCCATGAAAGGACTTGCCCTAAACGAGATCTAGTAGAGCAAAAGAAAAGCCAGGATGATCTTGGTGTTTTATTTAGAGACTCCGAGATGGTAGAGCTATTAGCTCTAAAAGAACTACTTGAGAATGAGGTTGCCCAGCTCGAAAAAAGAAAGAAGGCTATTGTTGGTAGGAACCAACAGGTTTTTGGAGATGAGACTGAACAACGATCTCAAACAGCAGGAAGAAATAAGGAAGACCTGGTTGGTGATGTTCAACACATGCCTGACTCCTATTCTGATGCCAATCAAACCTTTGAAACCGATGCAAACACAGATTATGACGAAGAATTTGTAGAGTATGCTGTTGAGGAAAGTGAGGATTCAGCAGTTAACCTTTCGAATTTAGAAGACTCGAGGATACAGGAGCTACAATCAAAAATTGAAGCTCTTGAACAGGCACTATCCTTTAAAACAGATGCCCAATTCTCCGAATCTCTTCTTCGTTCCATTGATGAGATGAATACCAGGCTCAAGCTTCTTGAAAAGACAGGTGTCCCAATAGCCTCAGGAACTCCAGCAGCAACAGCCATGGACCTGACCGGTGAGTTTTCAAAAAAGATTACACATGACCTAAGAAAACTTGAAGTACGAACTTTCGACATAATCGAAGAGATCGGATTTGGAGAGAGCCTTGATGTTTCAAAGATCCCACCCAACATCCTAGAAATCGTTTATCAGACCACCATGGATGATGTTACTGAAAAGATTCAATCCACCCGGGGCTCCCATGACACAGAGCGGCTTCTCTATGCTGCATTGGAAGACATCAGAACCAGCACATCAGGCTCGGAAATGTTCATGGTTACGCAGAATCGGATAGTGACCCGCAATCTAGCATACTCCTTGAACAGGAAACTAATATCTGCAAAACAGATACAGACTACCTACAGTGAATTGCTCAAAACCCTGCTTGAATTCGTACCAGGCTATAAGCCAAAGAACTTCAGGGCAATGATCAAGCTTAAAAGCCAGGAATATGCAGTTGACAAGACAACCCAACTTGTGAACAAGACCGAGGCCATGAGTTCTACGCTTGACCATCTCAATCAGATGATGGCTGCTATTTCAGCCAACATCAATTCGATACCAGCTCAGCTTGACCAAAAACTTCTAGATTTTGTCAAACAAGACACCGTTGAGGAGCTAGAACGTAAAAGCGAGGAAGTTCTGGAAACCTTGAAAGACCTAACTGACCAGGTAGACAAGCTCAAAATAGTTCTCGATTTTAAGGGGAAAAGCGAATTTGAACCGGCAACCAGCGATGATATCGAGGATTTAAGCCTTGAGGAACTGGAGAACGGTGTTGATGCTGATAAACCCAAGGAAGAGCTGGAAATACCATCCATACCATTATTCAAAGGCGTTGTTGAGTTGGTTGACGATTCTGAGGAAAGCCTACCAATGGAACTTGACATGTCTGATTCCGATGAAGATTCCGATGACGATTCCGATGTGGATCCTGCTGACGATCCAGATGAAGAACCTGATGGAGGGCCTGATAGCGATTCAAATCAGGTTTCTGATGAAGAATCTGGTACTGATTCAGAAGACGACAAAAAAATCTCCAATGAATTGGAACTGGACGATGATAGTGAGTATGGTATTCTCATAGAACTTGAGGATACTGAATTTGGCATAGACACTACCCTAGAGGAGCTGAGGGAGACACCTGACAAGCCTAGCGATGATGTGCAAAACGTAGAGGTTGAAGCTCCCGCATACGCTGACGATACTGATGGTGATGACGCTTTGGATGTAAAAACTCTAGTTGAAGATGCTGGTGAGACCGATGGGGATGACGCTGTTGATGTTGAAGCTCTAGGCGAAGATGCTGGCGAGACTGATGGTGATGACGATGTCGATGTTGACCTAGCTAGGGTGAATATCATTCTTGACAACTTACCCGAAAATGGCGTCACTTCCGGGAAGCTTTCAAGAGAGCTCGCAATTGATATTGAAGAGTTACAGGAGAATCTTGATGTCCTAATTGGCCAGGGGGTTCTCATCACAAGAAAAAGAGGACGACATGTAATGTATTTGGCAAATAAAATGAGGTGAAAAAATTGCTTGATGTGGCATTGGTATCACTCATCCAAGATATGAGTGAAAAGGCAGGAGTGGAAGGGACTATTCAGTATTGGTCCCGAGTAGGCGAGAGTCTGGCCAAGCGAATGGGGAAGGAGGCTTACATGGGTTGGCCTTCATTCAATGTAGCTTTGAGAGAGGGAAGAACCGCCTATTCCATCGAAGGCGGAGTCATAGCCCTTACAGACCTTGCGATAACAGACGTTGATGGAGATGTGGTAGGTTACATCTATGCGCTAAAGACGTGCGTGTTCCATCATACCATACTAAGGATCCGCTACAGTGTGGGTGAACTGCCAAGGGCTGATCAGGCTGTGGCAGAGGAGTACAACAACAGCGTTAGGGACACTGCGGTTTGCAACTTCTGTGTGATCCATCAACGATTCCGCGAAGAGATCTCCCGCTCCATAACCGTGGCAGAGCAGCCATTGGAGTGCCTTCAATTGGCAAACAGGGGCTTCGTAGGCGAAACAAAGATTGCCGAAGTAAGCCTGAGAAAGATCGGGATCAACCCAGAGTACGTAAGAAGCCTTTTGCGTAACTATGCCTGTGTGTATTCCATCCTCATGAAGGGCGCCAGATTGAAAGGAGAAGAGGTAGAGGACTAAGTGATCGTCCATACTCCCTGCCGAGCCTAGCTGCTCTAATAAGTTTGTTTCGGCAGGAATTACATCTATGGTGTGTGTAGAATGAAAGAGCTGGAAAGCAATGCTGGTATCAAGTTCCTTAAGCTTGAACGCCCTGGTGAACTGGAAAAGTTCCACATACACACATCAGCCCTTGGAGACAAGGCCTATCAGTTCGATTTTTTCAAGGGTTTGGGCATGGTTGATTACGAGGAAACATTCAAAATATGGTTGCGGGAATTTCCAAAACCCATTTTCATCATTGCAGTAAAAGAAGCCTCCATTGTAGGCTGGGTTTACATTGAAGAATGGGGAGACATTGCAAAAGATGGCGATTCCATTTACATCCTAAGAGCTATTGAAACTGCAAAGGGAATGCGGGAAGGAAAACTCGGGTTCAGGCTTGTTGTTCTAGGCCTTAGGCAGATTGTTGGGTATCTTCTGACAAAACCCATGAATGCAAAGGCAGAGAAATTCTTCAAAGACATTGGATTCATGGAACGCGAGGAGTTCAAGAGGTGCCCAATCGAACTTAGAATGCACCCAGGATACATCATATTCCCTCCTTTCAAGAAAAGATCACTTCTAGAAAGATCAACAGAATACTTCGGCCACTAAATTCCATAATGAATGCTCAGCTAGAGTGGAGAGATTGACCAAAGAATGATCAATTTTCAAAGGTCAAAATATACTCTTAGCACCCATTCATCTCCTACTTTCTCAGCTTTCAATGCATGAAATGTAACTGCCTTAATCTCATTCTCATAGCAATGCAGTTTTTCATCAAATCGACCCCAGTCTATGCTCCCTGATAGGCAGGACTGCTCTTTGCTCAGAGACAGTTTGCTGGATTTGAAAACCAATCTTTGGGTCTCGAAAATAAATAGAAGGTCAGAAAGAAAAACGAAAACCATCTCCTCAACATCTTGTGCTTTGATATCAATAATCGTCGTTTCAGGCTTATAGGCGAAGTCAGTGCAACATTCGTCTTCGGCATGGTCTGCGGAACTACATTCGGCCTCGACATGGTCTGTGGAGCTACATTCGGCCTCAACATAGCCATTAGAGGAACGGTTAGGCCCAGCATTCATAGCGGAGCCACATTCATGTCTGTTTGATACCATTATCGAGAACATTCCGATTGCCATTATTTCAAGCGCAATCTCAAATGTGGAGCCCTTTGCCTCCACTCCCACATCAGCAGTATGCTCCAGAAGGACAAAACCTTGCATATGCATTCATTCCTGTTTTGCTTCAAATAGTTTGCCTGTTCATAACGTATGGAGCAAAACATATTGGGTGTGTGTGTGATTTCGTGACTATGTGTTGCACACGTTATCATTTGTCCTAAATGACGAGTGCGCCATCATACTCACTTGTAAAAACAACTTGGCAAATAATTACAAATGCATTAGCTCAACACAAGAAATGGAATTGGACAATAGAAGTCGGAAGCCAGTACCATCTTAAGAACAGTTATATAGTATATGCATTGTATAAGCGGAGGTATCCAGTGGTCATTTGAAAGTGAACTACAAATTAGATGGCTGACCTTGAAGAGGCAGGCTGATGAATGAAAATGGAGATACACCATCCAGTGACAACTCGGCAAGTGTCGATGAATTGTTCAGCTTAATCTCAAAACCCAAGGAGGAAGAGGAGGATGACAAAAAAATGGACTCCACGAAATCACAGTCTTTCGGCGGTGGGGCAGAAGACCTCCTTGGCAAGTTATTAGACTGGAGCACCAGTGGGGACCCGTTCTTGGAAGTAGATTCCAACACTATCATTACTACAGAGCCCCAAGATAAGGATGTTGAATCCACAATTTTGAAGAAGGTTTCAGGGGAACCTTCATTGAATTCTCCTGTTGTTGTAGAAATTAGCAAAGAAGAGCTAGAAGAGCTAGGAAAGACCGCGCAAGAAAAGAAGGACATTGAGCTTAGAGAAGAAAAACTTCACAGCCTGGATGATCCCTTCAACAGAGCAGTAGAAGCTGATACTGAGAAGATGAACCTCACAGAGGACGAAATCCGTAAAAAGCTGGATACTCTGACGGAATTGAGCGATACAAGCGGAAAGGGTGTCAAAAAGAAGATGGCTGCACTCGAAGAGGAGATCGAGGATCTTCGAGAAGCAAAGGAAAAGCTTCAAAAACAGCAGGAGTTCGTTGCGCAGATGAAAAGGGCTCATGAAGCCACCATAACCGAGCAGAAACGTGAGCTTGAAAAGTACAAAGAAGAGCTGGAACAGAAAACCTTGGCCTTCAAGGAAGATATCCTGCGAAGAAAAAAGGAAAAAGAAGACCTTCTTCAAATGAAAATGGAGCTTGAAGAAAGGGAGAAGGATATCAAGGAGAAGGAAAACATCTTGCCGGAATCTGCCAGTGGTGAGGAAGAGGACACAGAAGGCAAACTTAAAGATATAGTAGCACTTCAATCTGAGATATTAGGAGAGCTCCTTAAAAGGGAAAGAGCCGCCGTGATTGGCGTAATCAAGGATCTAAATATATCCAAGGACGACATTAGGAGAATGCTGAATGAGTGAATTCCTAGAAGAACTCCTTGATGGATTCGATGACATTGAGGACATTGCCGAAGATTCCCCAACTCCACAGAAGATATGCTCAAATTGTGGGAACTCCGTTCCAGCTGGCTACAACAAATGCCCTGAATGTGGCATGGTAGCCAGTGATGATGACCAAGGTAAATCCACCATTAACTGCCCACTATGCAAAAAAGAGCTTGAGGGTGACAAGCCTTGTCCTAGGTGTGGCTTTAGCTTCGACCCTGTAGCACCTTCATCTTTACCTGGTGCTTCACCTGGCATGAGTATAGAGGACTCAGCGATCAAAGCCGAGGCAGGATCCATTGATGCAGATATTGACATTGCCCGATCCGAAGAT
>JAUVCJ010000071.1 GCA_030595765.1 Thermoplasmatota archaeon
TACGGTTGATATCAGAAACAGTAGCAAAAGGCAAATAGTTACGATTCTTGTGTTAAATAGTCTAGCTTTCAGAATTCTAATTTTTTTGTTTTTCATTGTTCTCCCTCCAGATTATATACAATGTCCCCAACGTCAAAGAGATATAAGCTATCACTTTAATAAATTTCCTTAACCCTTGTGTATAATAGCTATGGAGCTGTATTCAGGCCTGAACTGAAGATTATTTATACTGAACGTTTCCAGAAAGTCCAGGCAATGATAGAGCGCCTGGGCGAGTATCACATTGCGAAGCAGAGGGATAGATCCGAGAATCAATCATCTTGCCCTGCATTTCCTGCGGAAACGAAATGGAAGAGAATGCTTCCTACTGTCCGAATTGTTGAACGGCTCTGTGGATTATGGAGGAAGCATAATTGGCACGTAGCACCCGGAATGGCTTGCTACAGCTCCGGCAGTTGAAGACACCAAATTCATGCACATCTCGTATTATCTGGCTTATGCATCTCACTTTCTGTTTCTTTCCACACTGGGGGCACGGCTCAATCGGTATAAGGGCTGTTTGCGGGTTGAACTCACGATTGCAGACCAGGCAGTAGAACTTCTTGCGTTTCGTACCGTCTGCAAAGTATGTCCAGCCCTTCTTGCGCACGTTACGCTTCAAACCGCATTCAGGGCAGGCAGGATTGTCTTTCTTCCCTACAAACTGATGCTTCACGGTTTCCAGGCGTTCTGGATGAACTTCCAGCAGCTCCAGGTCTGCTTCATTCTCCAGAACCTTCTGGGTCTTTACAAAAACTTCTGGCTCGATTATTCTGATAGTCTCGTCTGGAACAACTATCTCCCCATGCTTCATGACACCAGTGTATTTATCGCGGTTCAGGACATTTCTGATGGCCTGGACACCCCACTTATATCCCCCTCGGGTTTTCAGGCCCAGGTCTTTGAGTTCAGCCCTTGTCTTGTACAGGCATTTCTTATCGAGATAGGATGCAAATATCTTCCTGACAACCTCAGCTTCTTCGGGGGCTATGAAGAGCCTGCCAGTTTCCTTGTTGTATCCATAGCCATACGGAGGCTTGCCCCCATGCCACAAACCCTGCTTCGCTCTGGTTTCCAGACCCATCTTTGACCGCATCTGGATAAGACGGCTCTCCATTGTAGCCATAAGCCCCAGGACACCGATAACGAAGTTACCCATAGGGGTACTGGTATCCACTGGCTCGGTTGCGGATATTACATCCACATCCTTGCTCCTGAAGTAGTGCAGGATTACTGGAAAGTCCACATCATTCCGGGCAAGCCTGTCGAACCTCCACACAACTATGGAATCAAGAAGGCCATCTGCTGCCATCAACATCAGTCTCTGCAATCCAGGGCGGTTCATGTTGGTTGCTGTAAAGCCTGGATCTTTTACCACACGACTGACATGCCATTCCGATTGTTTGTCACAGTAATCCCTGATACTGGAATACTGCCCATCTATGCTCCATCCTTTCTCAGCTTGCTCGTTGCTCGATACACGCAGGTATATTGCTACTTCCTTCAAACTTGGTCTCCCAGGAAGATATATAAAAGTCTTCTGGAAGGCTTATAAAGGGACCAAGCTTAGCGTTAGCGAGGGCCATTTTTGTTTTTTGCCTATTAGGTCAACAAAAATAGCCCTTCCTTGAGGAGCTTGCTCCGAGAAAGATGCGCAAGAGCGCATCTAATCACGACGTTCTCAGTGCAGTATTTACGAACGTCGCTCGGACAGGGCGTACATTTAAAAAAAAGCAAAGCTTATTATTAACCTGGTATATTGGCGAGAATTATCCTATCTCTGTCTTAAGGGCCTATAGTGAGGGACAAGTTCCTCTTGTCGTGAGCGCAGGCTCTTGAGCGTAGCGAAAGGGCCTGTAGCTTAGCCTGGACATGGCGCCGGCCTTCTAAGCCGGATATCTCGGGTTCGAACTGCATGCCGGGGAACCACCATTTGGTTTCCTCGCAAGCTCGGAAATCCCGACGGGTCCGCTCTTTTTTTTCTTTTTTTAGTTAGCAAATTATCCTGCAACACTTAACAAAAATTCTTGGTGCTCTTGGAAAATGCTCTTACAAATTGGATGAAAAAGCTTTTAAACCACAACAGGGGTGAAAACAGCAATGGCTAGAGAGGAGCCCAGGATATCATCCTCCGACATGGAGAAGTACGGTTATTGCCCGCTCAGTTGGTGGCTTGGAAGACAGGATGCTACCGAGGATAACGCCAAGCTGGAGCTGGGAACTCAGAAGCATAAGGCTATTGGCAAGAACCTCAAGAAGATCCAGAGGAGTGAGAGAAGGGCGCGTCAGAGTGAGAGCAGTAGTCTGGTGCTGGCTCTGATATCTGTGATACTGGCTGTTAACGGGGCTGTGGTCATCTATGCAATTTATGCGCCAACTGCTGATCTGGAACTTGTAAGTGGTTTCCTTGCTGGTGTTGCGATCCTCTGGGTCCTGGTAGCATCTATCTTTTTCAGCATCGGATATTATCGATATCTGGTAGAGACAAGCAGTGATGTCCCCACACTGGGAAGGGCCAGGCCTAAACCCAGAATACGAAAGTCAGTTACCCTTTCCGGCGAGATCAGGTTCATGGTCCTTCTCTTCCTGGCCGCCGCCCTCATACTGGCCTACAACGGCCTTGTCATACTTCTCCTTCCAAAAACCCAGTTCATGAGCTCCATAATGGTGGCTCTTGCTCTTATCTGGCTGTTTGGAACCGGGCTTGCTCTCTATCTCTCCCTTAGAAGGCACAGAGATCTGGGGATCCAACATACGCAAGGCAAGCTAAGCGCTTCAGAACAGGTATTGGTGGTCTTTGCTGTGGTAGCATCTCTATTGGCACTAAGCGGCATAAGCATCGAGAGGGACCCTTCTGCAGACCTGGGCCAGATATTGATGATACTGGCAATAGTATGGATGTATGGCTCGTTCTTCTTTCTGTACAGGGAGTTCAAGGCCGGAAAGCTGGTTCAGAGCTTCGGCAAACTGCTTCTTATCAAGCTAATGAAAGCGATAATGGAGGATGGAGCCCTGGATGAGGATCTGGTCAGGATGCGAGACCAGCACATCAGGAACGCAGAGAAAGGCACGATCTGGTTCTCGGGTGTCGCTGTTGTTCTTGCAGTTAACGTACTGCTTATCCGCCATGCTCAGCTAGCTAGGGTAGGAGCTGATGATATAATGCCCATTGTTTTCGAGGTCGTATCCCTGGTATGGCTGATAGGCGCCTCATATTTTCTCTATACTGCGCTAAAAAACCTTTCTGTAGCTTCAAAATTGAAATCGGCTCAAGCCATTTCAGGCTCGATCGCCTATGCGGACCAAGACACTTCAGAACATGATTCAAAGCTTCTGGTGTCAAAGGAGTATCCGCTGAGGGGAAGGCCCGACCTGATAGTTGAAAAAGATGGTGCTCTCATACCCTACGAGATAAAGACCGGCCGCACCCCTAGAGGCCCACTTTTTAGCCACATATTACAGCTTGGCTCATACCTGCTGCTGATAGAGGAGAGCTCTGGAAATTCTCCACCCTACGGGGTTTTAAGGTACCCGGAAAAAGACTTCGAGATCAAGTTCGATCCCAGGCTAAAGGACACTGTGATCCAAAAACTCGAAGAGATGAAGACCGCTATAGCCAGCACGGATGTCCATCGAAATCATAACAGGCCAAACAAGTGCTTCAATTGTTCAAGAAAAACAGACTGTCCTGAAAAGCTGACTTAAATGAAGACCTCAATCATGTACTTATAATCCTACTCATAGCACACATCTACTCATCGACTCACCCCTCTACTCTTGGAGCCGCAGTCCTACCAATAGAGCTATAGGCCTACTCATCGACTCACAACCTTACTCATGGTGCCGCAATCCTACCAAATAGAGCTATGGCTCTACTCATGGTGCTGCAATCACACCTTCTGCCATTTAGCTAATCTGATGGGGGTGGAAGCTCTTCTTCGGACTCAAAAAAGGAGTCGATGTCCTGCTCCTCATCGAAGGCTGGCTCAGGCTCAGAATCGAATAAGGACTCAGGCTCGGAATCGAATAAAGACTCAGGGTCTTCTTTCTGTTCGGCAACGGGTTCGGGGCTGACCATGGCTGGTCTGGGCTGGCTCTTGTGTCCTTTGCGGGGTTTTGGCCTGGGTGTTGCGTTCTTCTTGGAAATTATGGAGAACACTATACCCAAGAAACCCAAGCCAAGGTTGGCAACCAGAAGCATCGGGTTCCCTCCGGCCATTACCGACCCGATCGTTGCGGCCAGGCTGATAATTAGGCCAATCAGTCCTACTCCTACACCAAGCATCATTAGAAGTTTTCCGCTTATGATGTTCTCTTTCTTGAACATCAAGGCACCAAATATCACGATAACTCCGCCAAATGAGGCAATAAGAATCATTACACTGAAAGCAGCTCCTATGACGGGATTATTTATAAAAAGCTCATCCACCATCTTGGAAATAGCCTCCCATGCAGCAGCGCCAGTCACACCTGCGATTATCAAGAGTATGCCGGCTATCAATCCAAAAGTAAAGGCCTTCTGGTTCTTTTCGGCTATTGCATCCGTCGGGGGGTTGGTCTGTGGGGTTGCCATTGATTTTCCTCCTCTAGGACATTAATGACCCCCTATGATATATTTATTTGGTTCGGTCAAGCTTTCAGGCAAGCCTTAATAGGCCTAAATCCAATTCAGGAACATCATGGCCAGAAAGGTGCGGAAGATCACCAAATCGATTGACGAGCACTGGACATCTCCAGTCTCCTTCGATTCTAGAAGCTTTTCAATGCTGATAGGAGGGCTACTTGACGAGCTCGGCTACAAGTACGAGACTGACCAGGGTGAGAAGATGTACTCCAAGATGTATCACTTCATGCCAATGCCCTTCAGGTTCGCATTCGTGCACAAGTTCAGGGTAACAGAGCCCTCAAAGTTCAACCTTGACCTTTACGATACCCAGCCCAACCACGGCGGGAAGATGTATTATATCGAGATCTACGATATCGGCGAAAATAACCACGACACCATCCTTGAGCTCCTTAAAAAAGTGGTTGATAAAGCCCCACGCCCACCTTGGAAGTTCACATCAGTCCAGAGAGTCCAGTACGGAGCGCTTATGCCTGAGTTCAGAAAGGCAAAAAAGGCGTGGCAACAGTGGGGATTCTACACAGGCAAGATTAAGAACATCCCTGAAAAGCTCCCTGAGAATGATCAAAAAGCAGGGGTAGGACCTGAGCATGATTAGCACTGGATAGAATCAAGAGAGCATATCTAAGCTGTATTTAAAACTTAAATTGAATCCAAATTTGAGTGGGTGCAGGTTCAAGAAAGCATACTGCGTGCGAGTACTCAAGAAAGCCTATTTAGGGCGTTCTTCAGGATATCAATATGAGTCTGCTCCTCATTGGCCAGCATTGAAAGGGCCTTGTGCATGTGCCCTTCGACCTCGTTGCATGCAGTGCGATAATTGTCCCTTGCCGTGATTTCGATCTGTATGGAAGCTTCAAGAACCCTTTTGAGGTCTGTGTTGTGCTCGTACTGGGTCAGCTCAGTTGTGGGTGTTCCGCCAAGCTGATGGATCATCTCTGCCACCATTCCAGAGTGGGAAATCGATTCCCTGGAGAGCATCTGAAATTCGGATATCAGCTCTTTCTGGGTGCTTGGGTCGAGCCCGTTGGCAAGTGTCATGTAGCGCAGCACAAGGCTGTGCTCCATTCTCAGATCCTGGTTAAGCATTTGAATTAATCTTTCTGCATCCATTCATCTCATCTCCTATCCTGTTTTAAGAAAATCATGAGCATAAAGGGTCTTGTTCAGTACCACATCCGAGGCCTTTGCAGCCTGAACCAGCTCCCTATCCTCAACATCGCATATTGCAGCCGTCAATCCGCTAGCTGCCATCATTGCAAGGAATGTCCTGTTCAGCAATGACCGCTCCCTAGCTCCGCTGGACAGGTTAGACAATCCACAAACGGTTCTGGGTGAGGGGTCAGTAAGGTGCTGGAATTGCATGACGGCCTCAAGGACCTTGGGTGCCTGGTCCTGAGCAGAATAGCAAGGCATGACCAACGGGTCAAAGAGTAGCTTGTCAGGCTCGATCTCATGCTCCATTGCAGTTGCCAGGAGCAGCATGGCATTCTCCGAGCGTTTTTCTGCATCGTTTGGAACCCCGCTTTCATCCATACAAAGACAGATGACATCGCAACCATGCTTTTTTGCGATCGGAAACAGCCTGGCCATCTTCTTGGGATCTGCCATCACGGAATTCATGATCCCGGGCCTCTTGAGCATGGCCATTCCGGCCTCCATCACCTCAGGCTTGGGAGTGTCTATGGATAATGGTACATCGACTGCACCTTGTACTGCATCCACAAACCAGGCCATGGCATCAGCCTCATCATCCCTTCCAAGGCCGATGTTGAGGTCTATGGCATCAGCACCGAACTGTACCTGCCTAAGAGCGATCGTGGCTATGACTTGGGCATCTCTTTCATCCAGAGCTCTGCCAACTGACTTGAACTGGCCATTTAGCCGCTCACTGATGAGGTACATAACATCCCTGATTGTGCCCAGGGGATATAGGGGTTTCTACCTTTTTGCCAATGGCTGTTATTTGTAGATAGAATTTACCCGGAAAGCTTTCGGATCTGACCTGCGCCTTCTACCAGCAATTCCCATCGACCCCTGGTCGGGTTATAATCCAATTCTCCCCTGACCTCAACCCTGTCGTAAGATAGCACTGGAAATCCATTGACATCTCTTAGGGTCTGGTCGAAGCTTGTTCGTACTGTCAGGGTGTAAGTATAATTTCCAACACTCTCGCGCATGGTAAAGTAGTCAGAGCCCTGGACAAAACCCACCTCTCCCGCCAGCCTTACAGGCGCGCCCTCATAGACCTCTGGAAGCTCCAGCAATGTAGATATCGGCACCAGGCTGGAGTCAGTTGTGCTGATTATTTCAAGGTCCTGATATGAAGTGACAATTAGCTCGTATTCGCCATTGTAGAGATCCAGCATCCCCTGAACCCTGACAACGGTGCCATTGAGAAGCTTGTTCAGGTTCCTGGCATCTTCCATCCCCGCCATTGTCAGATGCACCTCCAGCGAGCCCTGGGCTCCAGGCTCCCACAGCTCCAGCAGCATCCCACCGTCCCACGCAGCTCTGGTTGAGCGAACGGTTCCCTCTACCAAGACCATTGTACCGACCTGTTCCGAGGATATATCATGGATGCTGGTTGGTGTTGGCTCTATGGATAAGGCATATCCATATATTCCAATGATCCCGGCAAACGATACCAATGCTACCAATAGAACTAGGCGCGGCTTCTCTATCATTGAATTTGCCAAGTGCTCTGCATTATTTATCGCTTGCCCTAATATTTTTTGGCCAGGGCTTGGCAATGACATTTGACGAATGGTCGGCAAAGGGAAATAGCGGCAAAGGGATTTATAGGGCTAAACGCATTGCATGTTTCTACCTGTAGATTGTAATGAACTAATGGGGTGAGAGAATGCCTACGTCACGTTCCCAGCGCTCAACAAGGAGCTCAAACATCGTTCTAAAAGGTGCGACCAGCGGCGATTCCAGGGTAGTACATATCAGGCGTTCAGGGGTATCCGACCTTGCAAAAGAAAAGGAGATGCGCGGATGGGAAAGAACTCTGCGCCAGCGCGAAAAAGACCTTGATGCAAGAGAGCACGAACTTGATCTGGACATAGAGGAGTTCGAGGATGAAAAGGTCGAGGTCGAGAAGATAAAAGCCGATTATGCCGATATCGAATCCGAGATAGAAGCCATACAGGCAGACCTGGACGAGCAAGGCCGTGAACTTGTCTCAAGAGAACATGGCCTAAAGACCGAAAAGCAGGAAATGGAAAGTCGGCGGAAAGAACTGGAAAAGTACGAGGCCGATGTCACAGAGCGTGTGAAGAACGCAGGTGAGGAGTACGACAGGCTTGTCAAGGAGCAGAAAAAGCTTGACAAGTTCCGCCAGGACCTTGAAGACCTTCAGGAAGCAATAGTTGACAGTAGGTCAGAGCTCACAGGAAAGAACAAAGAGCTGGACCAGGTCAAGAAGGATGTCAAGGAAAAGGAGAAGGACCTTAACAGGATCACTGCTGAGCTAGAAGAAAAGGCCAAGGGGCTTAGAAAGGTGGACACAAAAGTCTTAAAAGAGCTCGAAGAGTTGAAGATCAAGAACGCCAAGCTCATGAAACTGGATAGAGCCCTCAAAATGAAG
Organism: Thermoplasmatota archaeon; assembly: GCA_030595765.1. GTDB lineage: Archaea > Thermoplasmatota > Thermoplasmata > JAUVCJ01 > JAUVCJ01. Next base: position 8,256 of record JAUVCJ010000071.1, read on the forward strand.
CTCGAAAAGGCTGAGGAGCAGAGTGGTAGTGCTACTGGCAAGGGAACTTGCACTGTCTGTGGTGCCTCTGTAGAGCTTAGCTAATTCGCTTTCATGCACGGTGCTTTCAAGGGTGATATTTTGAGCCGTCCTAAAATATCCATCAACTGGGCCATGACCATAGATGGAAAGATCGCGCTACCCAACAGGAAACAGCTCAAGATCTCGAGTCCTGAGGATTTTGAAAGGGTGCACAGGCTCAGAGCCGACAATGAAATTATCCTGGTGGGAATCAATACCATACTTGAAGACGACCCTAAACTGAATGTCAAGAAAGAATTGGTTCCTGGTGGCATGAGTCCCACCAGGTTAGTACTGGACTCACAGGGAAGAATCCCACACGACTCTTTGGTTCTGAAAATGCCTGGCAAGACAATAATAGCTACTACCACCGATTGTTCCGCTAACGTGCCAGGAGCCACCATGGTCAGGTGCGGAATAGGGGAAGTTGACCTGCCTGAGCTGATGGGTAAACTATATGACATGAGCTACAGAAGCCTGCTTGTGGAAGGAGGAGAGACTGTACTTTGGTCATTTCTAAGCCAGAGCCTTTTCGATGAGCTGACAGTCTATGTCGGCTCGATGATAGTAGGTGGCGCTGGAACCCCAACTCCAGCCGGAGGCACTGGCATACGTGTTGTAGACGAGTTGATACCCCTAAGACTGGCTGACGTGCAAAAACTAGGTGAGGGTGTGGTCATGAGCTACGTACCAGCCCGAAACGGAAAGGCAGGAGAGGACCTTGACTGATACCTCTGGCATGAAGCTTTTATTCACCTGCGACAGGATGCTCGGAACCCTTGCACGATGGATGAGGTTGCTTGGCTTTGATGTCGAGTACCCTGGAGAGATGCCGGACACACAGCTTCTCGAATTGGCAAGTTCCCAGAAACGATTGCTGATCACCAGAGATATCGAGCTTGCTAGCCGTTCCGACCAGTGTTTTCTGATCCATGAGCTGGAGGTGGAAGAACAGCTTGAGGAAGTTGTCCAGGGTCTTGTCCTGCCTGTTGACCCAAAACAGGCACTGACCCGATGTTCTCTATGCAACAGCTTGCTTGAGGCAGCAACTAGAGATGATGTTCAGGGGTTAGTTCCAGATAGGATCCATGCTACACACAACAAATTCATGGTCTGCCCAGGATGCAATAAGGCTTACTGGTTGGGGTCACACTGGGATAAAATTCATTCAAGGGCAATAGAGATAGGTGCTGGTGTAGAGACACTTAGGCCAAACCTCCTTCTGCATGTGTGTTGCGCTCCTTGCTCCACTGCCGTAATAGAGGAGCTGGAACAGGATTATAATGTGATATCAATCTTCTATAATCCGAACATCCAGCCATTGGAAGAATACAAAAAGAGAATGGACGAGTTCGTAAGGCTGATGAAGAATATGTCCAAGGAGCATAGCCTGACTGGACCTTATGATTATGAGGACTGGCAGGAGGCCATCACAGGCTTGGAGGATGAACCCGAAGGCGGCAGGAGATGCGATGCGTGTTTCGCAATGAGGTTGGAGTGGATAGCTAGAATGGCAAGACGCTTTGATGCAGAAATAATGGCATCCACCCTAAGCATAAGCCCCCAC
>JAUVCJ010000253.1 GCA_030595765.1 Thermoplasmatota archaeon
ATTGATAAACCGGAATGGAGGAATATATCATCTCTGTTCCACAGGCGTGAGGGAGAAGAATATACAGAGGCTGAATTCGACTATTTCCGACACTCTTGATATCCCTACTTTTTCTGTGCAGGACTACATAAGCACGTTCAAGGACCTAATCACATCCGGATTCAAAAAAGGTATCATCGCCATTGATGAGTTTCCCTATCTTTTCTCCAAGGATACAGATGTACTTTCCGAATTTCAGGTAATATACGATGAAATACTAACAGATACCGAGATCACTCTGATACTGTGTGGCTCTTCCATATCTATGATGGAGGAATTGGTGCTTTCAAGGAGCAGTCCGCTGTTCGGAAGGCGGGCAGGGCAAGTTCGCTTGGGCCCCATACCCTCGGGTGAGCTTAGCCATTTCCTTCCGGGCAGGACACCTGTGGAACTTCTGGAGATCGATTCAATTATCGGAAGGATACCCAAATACTTGCAGGAATTCGATGAGCTGGGTTCAATAGAGCAGACTCTGAAGAGGTCGATGTTCTCCCCTGATGGGTATCTGCATCGCGAGGTGTTTCTCCTGCTCAGGGACGAGCTTAGAGAGCCAGATACATATTTCACAATGCTAGAGGCTCTTGCTGGAGGCAAAACAAGGATGACCCAGATAGGCAACGCATCCTTCATTCCCGCAAAGGATATGCCAAAATACCTGGGCATGTTGGAAAGACTGGAGATTGTAGAGAAGGAGCATCCTGTCACTGACAACAGACCCAAATCGAAGATGACCAGATACCGTATAAAAGACAATCTCGTCAGGTTTCATTTCAGATTCGTTATGCCGGAAATGAGATCGATAGAGCTTGGAGAGCCTGAAGGCCCCTTTCAGAGATGGAAAAAAGAAAAAAACTCATACCTTTCCTGTTTCATCGAGAACCTGGTAGCAGGATATGCTGTCAAAGAGCTTGGGTTTGAGAAAGCTGGCAGATGGTGGTTCAGGGATGATGAAATTGACTGTGTCGCCTACAGCAGAACCCAAAAACGCGCCCTGTTCTGCGAGGTGAAGTGGAGAAACGAGAAAATCGGAGCGGATGTCGTGGCCAAGCTTGTTGAGAGAGCAACCCTGGTCAAGGAGCTTGCGGGCATGGAGAAGGAATATCTACTGATATCCAGATGCGGTTTCTCAAAAAAGGCAATCGAAGTCATGGAAAAGCAGGGCATGAAATACATGGATGGCAAGGAATTTGCCTCGGTAATATACGGCTAGGAATAATTAGAAAAAGAGCCAACGGGGAGATTCGAACTCCCGACCTGCTGATATCTTCTCGACAGGGCGCATTACCTTGACCGACTACAAGTCAGCCGCTCAACCGGGCTAAGCTACGTTGGCATACGAGGACAATTCACCCAAAAGTAGGACTGGTATAAAACTTTAACATTCACACATAAACAAGAAAGAAGATCCAATATTAGCCAAACATATTGCTAAAATGTGGACTACAGCATATGTTCGCTAAGAAACTTGTCAACCTCAGGAAGGCCGCCCTGGAGTATGATAAAGCCGTTGGTTGGCTCTCTTGGTGTTATCTCGCCTGCGATCGGGGTGAGCATGATCTCCTTGACCTTGGCCAGGTCTGTGGTCTGTCCCAGAGCCCAGCCCAGTTTGACATAGGCCACCTCAGGCAGCATGTTCGCACAAGGCACAACACCGCGCTCCATCAGGTCTCTGCCGGTGTCATATACTTCCATCTGAACATAGCCCCAGAGGGTCTGAACCGTCATGTAGATCGCTACTCCAGCGTCGCTAGCTCTCTTCAATGGCTCGTATAAGGGTTTGTTGACATGGCCGAGCCCAGTACCAGCAATTATGATGCCCTTGTAGCCGTTATCCACCATGGAATCCACCATGTCTGGCTTCATGTTGGGATAGTAATAGATGATGCCAACCCTGTCTTCGAAGCTGGTGTTGATCTTTACACTCTTGTCCTTGCGCCTTTGGTTGTAGTCGGTGCGCAGATAGGTGAAACCCTTCTCAGAGGATGTGGCCAGTGGGATGTCACCGATCGTTCGGAATGTGCTACGGTAGGAGGAGTGCATCTTTCTTACGCGTGTGCCTCTATGAAGCAGTGCGTACTTGTCCGATGTCGGGCCAAACATGCACACCATAACCTCAGCGATATCGCAATATGCAGCGGTGCGGGTTGCGTTCATCAGATTAAGTGCTGCATCGCTTGAAGGCCTATCTGATGACCGCTGGGAGCCCACGATGACTATTGGGATGGGCGAGTTCTGCACCATGAACGAGAGGGCTCCAGCAGTGTGATGCATGGTGTCTGTCCCGTGCCCTATTACAATGCCATCGACTCCTTTCTCAATCTCGGTACCAATGGCTTCAGCCAGTATCTTCCACTGTTCTGGGCCCATGTTCTCGGAGAACAGCCCGAAAAGCTTCTCGGTCTCTAGGTTGCAGATATCAGCCAGCTCTGGCACGGCACCATACAGTTCGCCAGGGGAGAACGCCGGGATCACAGCGCCAGTGCGGTAGTCCAGCCTGGATGCGATGGTGCCGCCGGTTCCAAGGAGCTTGATGTTGGGTTTTCCATCTTCGTGAGGGAACAGAGACTCGGGTATCTTGTAATTGGCCTCTTTAAAGCCCAATTCCTTTATCGATGTGATGTTGGCAACTGCAACTCCAATGTTATAGCCTGATATCAGTTTCAAAACTATATGCTTATCATCAGCCATCTCAGAGCGAGGCAGGATTATCCCTCTAAAAGTCCCAGTGGTGCTTATGACCTCTACATCGCCCCAGACCCTCATTCCAGTCTCTTTGAGCTTTGCAAGTGCTGGGCCGCGATAGCCCTGGG
>JAUVCJ010000025.1 GCA_030595765.1 Thermoplasmatota archaeon
AAGGCAGCCACAATGCGGAAAGGAAAGGATGTGACCCTAATAGGCACAGGCATCATGGTTAGCAAATGCATGGAAGCAGCTGAAGCCCTCAAAAAGGAGGGTATTGATGCCAGAGTCATCAACATGTGCACCATCAAACCAATAGATGAGAACGCGATAATCACGGCTGCTAGAGAGACTGGAGCAATGGTAACTGCTGAGGAGCACAACGAGGTGGAGGGGCTAGGCTCTGCCGTTGCCAAGGTACTGGTGGAAAACCTTCACATCCCCATGAACAAAGTGGGCATCCCCGACACATTCGGAGAATCCGGAGGCTCTGAGGAGTTGATGCAAAAGTATGGGCTGACCACAGAGAACATCATCCTGGGAGCCAGAGAAGCCATTTCCAGAAAAGGGAAAAAGAAGGCAAAATGGTATGGCAGGTTCGTCAAGAAGGCTTCCAAGAAAAAGAAGAGATAAGATTTGAATAGAGAATCGTAGAAAATAGTCTTCTGCAAACATGAGGTGATAAATTTGAAAATATTTCTGGATACTGCAAATGTAGACCAAATCAAGGAGATAGCTGGCTGGGGAATACTGGATGGCGTTACAACCAATCCAACCCTGATCGCCAAAGAGGGACGGGACTTTCGCGAAGTGGTCACTCAGATATGCTCCATTGTAGATGGCCCAATTAGTGCTGAGGCTGTGAGCATGACCGCTGTTGGTATCATGGAGGAAGCAAGAGAGCTTACCAAGATACACCCGAACGTCAATATCAAGATACCAATCATGCCAGAGGGATTAAAGGCCATTGCAATGTGCAAAAAAGAAGGTATCAAAACCAATGCAACCCTGATATTTTCTTCAAACCAGGCACTCCTTGCTGCCAAGGCCGGAGCATCTTTTGTAAGCCCCTTCATTGGAAGGCTTGATAACAATGGACAGGTCGGAATGGAAGTTATAGAGAGCACGGTAACCATGTTCGAGAACTACAACTTGGATACTGAGATCATCGTTGCCAGCGTTCGAAGCCCGCTTCATGTCATAGACTCAGCAATGATAGGAGCGCATATCTGCACCATACCCTATGCCATAATCAAGAAAATGGTTACACACCCCCTCACTGATGTCGGCATCAAGAGCTTCCTTGCGGACTGGGAAAAAGTCCCCAAGTGATCAAAACGATCGAGCAGCGATTAGGGCTATGCCAGGTTTAGAGCAATATGCCAATCCTTTTATAATACGCCTGCATCCAGGTAGCCAATGGCCTACCGACGCCCTAAAGATACATTCGACCCTAATGCTGAATACGTTAGAGTTAGATTGCCACGCCGAGATGAAATGTTCGCAATAGCAGACCAGCTACTGGGTGCATCCAGAATTAGAGTGATGTGCTCGGACAATACATCAAGGCTGGGTAGAATTCCTGGCAAGCTCAGGAAGAGGATGTGGATCCGTGAGGGAGATCTGCTCATCATCAAGATATGGGAATTCCAGGATGCAAAGGCGGATATCAAATACCGCTATACCCGGACCCAAGCCTCATATCTGAGCAGAAAGAACATGATTCCAAAGAGCATGGATATTTTCAAGTAACCAAGGGGGTGTTTCCAGTTTGAAGGAAGCCCAGTTAATTGATTTGTTGGAGAACCGAATAGATGGCCTGCAAAAGGAAAAGCGGCAGGAAAGGGACAGCGAACGATTGAAAACAATTGATGAGGTCTTTGACCATCACACACTGCTAGTTATTTATGACCTCATCACCTCCAAAAAGCTGGACACCATCGAGTTCCCGATATCGACTGGAAAGGAAGGCAACATATTTTATGGCCTCACCCCGGATGGAGAGCCTGTAGCTGTAAAAATATTCCGAATAGCCACAGCGACCTTTAGAAACCTTGCTAGATATATCGCAGGCGACCCCAGGTTCAGGGTTCCGAACAACCACAGGCAGATGGTGTTCACCTGGGCTCAGAAGGAATACAAGAACCTGATGGCTCTAACGGCTGCCGGGATAAAAGTTCCATCCCCTCACATCCAAAAAAAGAACATTCTGATAATGGAGTACATCGGCGACGATTCAGGACCTGCACCTCAGCTAAGGAATGTGGAGCTGGATGATCCTGAGGAATGCTTTGACATCATACTGGATATGGTAACCATGGCCTTCAAAAAGGCAAAACTTGTCCATGGAGACCTAAGCGAATACAATATACTTTATTGGGATGGCCCCATCATCATAGACGTGGCTCAATCAGTACACATCCAACACCCGTCCTCAATGGAGTTCCTGTCCAGAGATCTCCGCAACATCTGTAAATACTTTGGCAGGCTCGGGATACAAAAGAATCCCAGCAAGCTATTCACAGAGGTGGTTTCATGATATACGTAAAGATCCCATTGAACAGAGTGGCAGTCCTTATAGGAGAGAAAGGAAAGGTCAAACGCTATCTCGAGGATAGGACTGGCCTAAAGCTCAAGATCAATTCCAAATCTGGCGATGTTCGGGTTGTTGAAACCGAGAACTGCGATCCGGCAATGATACTGAAGCTTCGAGATATTGTTAGAGCAATTGGTAGAGGATTCGCCCCGCAGAAAGCCTACCAGCTCCTGGACGAGGATGCTGTCCTTGCAGTATTCGACATCCGTGATTTTACAGGGAAAAGATCCAAGGATGTCAGGAGAATTCGCTCCAGGGTAATTGGAAGTGATGGTAAGACCAGAAGGCTGATCGAGACAATCGGAGAGGTCAGCATGGTTGTTCAGGGGAACAGCGTGGCTTTAATTGGAAATTACGAAACAATTGATGCCGGATCTAGAGCCGTGGAACTGCTTCTAAGTGGCAGCGAACACTCCACGATCTACCAGTTCCTTGAGAGAAAAAAGCGTGGAAGAAAGATCAACCAGCTTGGTTCATTTGAATACATCCACAGATAGACCATTTCTAGATTCGTTTTTACATCAACACACTCTTGCATTTACCCACCCAACATTTAAAGCCAAGCGGTGTCTTTTGTCCTACAAAGGTGATCATGACATGCAATCATCCAAGGCTTTTTTCCTTACCCTCGTTTCCATTACAATTTCAGCTATTATCATCATGACACTGATACTACCCAGCATTGGCCTAATTAGAGAGGCAGAAGGAGCAACAATAGTATCTGGAGGTACTATAGCTACCAACACCACCTGGGACTCAGCTGGCAGCCCCTATTGGATAACAGGGAACCTGTACATTGAGGAGGAAGCCACCCTTACTATTGAGGAAGGGGTGGAGGTCAGGTTTGAAAAATCACGCTCCCTAGCCCTGATAGTCAATGGCACCCTCAAAGCACTTGGGAACGGCACCAATAAGGTGGTATTCAGGTCCAATGCCACCAATCCGGGACCTGGCGATTGGGATGCGATCGAGGCATATCAGACTGGCAGGGTGGAATTGAAAGACGTACTTATCGAGCATGCGGCCATTGGCATCTACTTAGAGGGAACAAACAATTCTACACTTGAGGGGGTTCTCATCAATAGAACCTCGGATTATGGCCTACACGCCAAGGATACCAAAGATACGACAATTGCAAATTCTACATTTAGCCATCTCAAGAATGGCATCAAGCTAGAGGAGGCAGAGAACCTCCACATGACCAACATCACAGTTGATGACATTACAAACTTCGGAGTAATAATGTATTATTGTCAAAATGTCTTACTTGCAAACTCCAGCATATCCAACACAAATGAAGCTGCCCTAAAGCTTGAAGGCACCTATTACACCAACATTATGAATAATTCCATAAATGAAAGTGGAGACAAAGGAATCCTGCTATACACCAGCCAGTACAACGTAATATCCGGAAACGTTATAACTGGGGCAACTACGAACGGCATCTCAAACATATACTCGAACAGCAATCGGATACACAACAACACCATCGTGGACAGTGGAGATTTCCACCTATACATCTCATTATCTTCAGCTGTGTTAGTTGAATGGAATAACCTAGTGGGCTTGACCACCGCTCCAAATGGAGTATATCTCGAACAGGTTACCAATTCGGAGGTCGTGTTCAACAACATATCTGGCAACGTTGACGGCATATGCCTTTCCCTATCGTCTTACAACAATGTGTCTTCTAATGTCATCCATCAAGGCATGAAAGGGATCTTACTTACATCGAGCTCGAACTACAACACCATTGAGGCAAATACCATATCAGAGACCGAGAACTCTCTGGTGCTCTCCACATCCAGATGGAACAACATCAGGGCAAATGCCCTCAATGACGGGAAAAAACCCATCACCCACCCTTACTGTTCAGTTGGAGATTTTGACAATCATATCAATGTTTCCAACACAGTAAATCTCTTGCCAGTCCACTACTATTATGACGTGAACAATCTCACCATCCAAAACTTAGATGCAGGTCAGGTCATCGTTGCTGCAAGTGAGAACATCATAATTGCGAACAATACGCTGCAAACTGCCGGAAACATACATGTTGCGTTCTCAAAGGAAATATCCCTCATCAACAACACAGTCAATGATACGCATAATGGCATAATAATCCAAGATTCCTCGACTGGCCAGATCAGTGACAATGACATCAGAACAAACTCCACAGCCCTGACCCTGATCCGCTCAAACTCGCTCTCGATAATCAATAACCTGGTGACATCCATGGATGCAAGCGCACTCTACCTGGGCTATTCAAATCTAAACTCGTTGCAATTCAATGTGTTCAATTCCACACATTCACGCGGTATGTCCCTTTGGAATTCGGATCAAAACGGCTTTTTCGAAGATGAATTCAACTCCATCAATAGCCTGGCAGTAAACATAAGCAGTTCTGATGGTAATATTCTGGAATCTGTGCCAATTCAGTCCGGGTCAGGCCAGTATGCAGTTGAATTGAGAGATTCGAACCTGAACACATTGGCCAACATCACAATTACAGCTCAGACTGCCATGCCCGGCAACTATTTGCTTCAGGATTGTTCCTCAAACTTTATTACTGGAGGCACCCAGGCAACCGGAACTGGAGCGATGGGTAGTATCGGGATAAGGCTTGAGATGTCAGATATGAACACCATCAGTGAGATGAATTTCGAGAACTGGGACGAGGGTGTGAACCTTACAAACTCGAACAATAACATGTTCTTTAATACCACCATCCGTGACAATAACGCGGGAGTATCGTTATATCGCTCAAATGCGAACAAGATATTCAACAACACCTTTGACGACAACAGCAATGGTATTCATGCAGGCAATCTGAGCTACTCGAACCTGATCCATTTTAACAATTTCCTCAACTCCACTGGCAAGGTGGAAACTCATGCAATTGACCTGCGTGGCAACAAATGGGACATACCCTTTGGAGGGAACTACTGGAGCGACCATTCAGGAGTGGACGTTGATGCCAATGGCAGAGGCGACCTACCCTACCTCATCCTGCCTGCTGGTCACGATCAGCATCCTCTGATGTACCCACTGCCAGACCTGGAGGCGCCGATCATATCCCTGCTATCCCCTCCCAACGCCAGTGAGGTGGAGGCAAGTACTCCGATAGACCTGTGGGTCTTTGATGCGAACCTTCAAAGCGCTGAGTATATCCTGGATAGTGGAGCCGTTTCGATCCTGGCAGCGCCTTTCGTTGTCGACTCGACCCAATGGACCGAAGGGATGCATTTTCTCAACGTATCTGCAATTGACATATTCGGCAGAAGCAACTCCAGCTTTTACGAGTTCATTGTAGACTCTCCACCAGTTATCGAGCTTGCAACTCCTCTTAACAACTCTGTAATAAATTCTGGCACCACCATCAGGTTCACCATAGCTGACCAGTCCCTGCACCATGCAGAAGCAGCATTGGACCAGGGTGCCTATGCACCATTGCCAACTCCTTATGAGATCAACACATCAGGCTGGAGCCAGGGCTCGCATGTGATATGGGTCAAGGCCAATGACACCTCTGGTAAATGGAGGTACTCAGGGTTTGACATCATTATTGATGATGTTCTGCCCCAGATCTCCTTGACCGATCTTGTAAACTCGGATGTGATCAAGCCAGGAACTGCCATAAACCTAAGCATGACCGAGCCAAACATACTTGTTGTGGAGTATTCAAGCAATGGTGGTCCCTACATCGGTCTAACCGCTCCCTACAACATATCTACTGAGGGCTGGGTCGATGGTAGTTACTCATTGATGGTCAGATGCTCTGATAGAGCTGGAAATGTCGAGACCGTCAGTTACGGTTTTACACTGGATTCGATCCTCCCGGTGGTGACACTACTCTCTCCTGAGGTGGATGAGATAATCCCTCAAGGCGTAAAAGTGATCTTGAATGTCTACGACCAAAATCCGGGGCCGACCCATTACTCTGTGGATTACGGCGCATATACCTCACTTCCTGCGGATTTCCAGATCTCGTTGGCAACGCTTGTTGATGGCCAGCATATTTTCCATGTATTGGCAATTGATGCTGCTGGCAACCAGGTCATTAGATCCTACAGGTTCAAGCTGGACACCATCGAGCCCGACATCATCCTGATGTCTCCAGAAAACAACACACTAATTGCTTCGGGAACCCAGTTGCAGTTCAATATAGTGGATGAGAATATTTCCTCTGTACTGGTAGAAGGAGGGAACAGCATGGCCCAGACCCTTAATTTCCCATATCTGGTTGATACCACTGGTTGGCCTGATGGCACTCACACAATAACGATTAAGGCAGTAGATGAGGCTGGCAACAGCGCAGAAAAAGATTTCGCATTCCTACTTGACAAGACCCAGCCTAGGCTGGATGGGAATACTCCACTGAACAACGCCATCGATGTCAGCATAAACATCTCAATGATACTGAGCTTTAGCGAGACCATGGACACCATCAGCGTGGTGGTCAAGCTCGACCCGCTTACACCATACACGTTGCATTGGAGCAACGATAACACCACACTGACAATGATCTTCAGCCTACCACTGGACTATGATACCGTTTACAACCTTACTGTAGAAGGGGATAGCGCTGATATTGTAGGTTGGTTACTTCTTAGCCAGAAGACGATATTGTTCACCACCGAGATATCGCTCTCCGAGGACAGTGATGATGATGGGATCCCTGATTACTGGGAGAAACGACATAGCCTCGACCCAGATAACGCAACTGACGCCCTATTGGATGATGACGGGGACGAGTATTCTAACATTGATGAATACAGACTTGGCACTGACCCACAAGACGCGACCAGCTTCCCGGTCTCAACAGTAACCCCGCCAGACGATGACCAGTTGATCATCATGCTTGTTGGGGTGCTTGCTGTCCTATCCATTGTGGCAATAATAGCACTAGCATGGGCAAGGAAGTCAGTAAAAGCCTCCAAAAACGCTCCCACCACCACCCCAGCAAATGCAGCAACAACCACATCAACAGCAACAACTGACGACCATGAAGAGGACGAGAGAGATGATGACGATGGTGAGGCGCGATTCATGGATGACTCCACAGAGGACACCATGAATGATGGAGAGCCAGCCCAGAAAGAAGAAAAAGAAGTAGAAGAATTAGATGATCAAGTTGAGGACATCTATGCTGGTCTGACCAATGACGTTCCCACCAGCCAGGTACAGGCAGACCAGGATGCTATTGCAGACCCGGTCAATGCTGCTGACGAGGGCAATTTCCAGGACATTGACCACTTCGACATCCTGGATGTCGAATGCCCCAAGTGCGGAACCGATTTCTCTACCCCAAAGAACCCTGACGGCGAGACAACGATCACCTGTCCTAACTGCGGCATCACAGGCTCGATGTAGTGGGAACATCAAGAACCAGCAGCACCAATGCTAGGCACACAATATGGGTTAGAATCGTATTTAAAGGAACAGGGTTTCCGACCGGTCGGAAAGGTTTATAAAGCCATATCATTTCCGACCTATTATGCATGGGGCGAAAAGAGAGCGGATATTGAGGGTTCTCCTGAATGAACCAGATGGTAGCGTGACAAAATATCGGTTAGCAAAGCTGTCAGAAACCGCAAAGAGTTGGGTCATTGATTACCTACGAATCCTTGAGAGCAAGGAACTGGTAAAAGATACAAAGGTTCTTGATAAAGAGGCACTGCTAGATCACTGGTTCTCTATTACCAAAAAGCCGAAGCATTATGATTTTTTTGTTCCGTCTCCAGAAGAATTCCTGCTGGGAATAGATATGGATTATGCACTCACAACATACGTTGCAGAGAACTTTCTACAGCATTATCTCTTCCCATCGAGAACCGACATTTACGTGAGAGAAAGTGATATGCAACACTGGAAAGACGCGATCTGTAAGGACGGATTGGTTGGCAAGGGAAACCTTAGGTTGCTTCTATACGATGAACACGTTCTGTATGATAAGAAAAAAATTAAAGGCCTGTGGGTAATTTCGATGCCTCAGCTCCTTCTTGACCTTAGGCGCGAAGGTGGTGTGTGCCAAGAGGCGTATGATATGATGGTAGAAAAATATGTACGATAAAGCCGAGACTGACATATCATGGGAACACTTGCGTGAAGTCATCGAGAACCTAGAAGAACCGATAGTTGTCATGGGAGGATGGGCAGTATATTTTCTGGTAAACGATGGCTACAAAATAAATACTGGACGTAGCTACATCGGTTCACGTGATATCGACCTAGGTTTCCACATAACCAATGAACTGGAAAGATCGGCATTCTATCGAACATACCAAAAATTGACCAATGACCTGGATTTTAGACCTCTATCCTTTGGGCGACTGTTCAAGGAAATGGACATGAACACAGGAAGTACTTTGGCTCCTGAAGTAGCAAAGAATATCCCAATCTATGATATTTTTCCAATGTATGTTGACCTAATTGTGGATAAGATAACAACTGCTTTCAAAGAGCACTTTGGATTCACACCCATAGATGAGACACTGCTCCGACCCATATTCCAAGATGCTGTCAACAGAACAGAGCAAGAAGAATTCAAAAGAAAGCTATGGCTGCCCTCTCCAAACCTATTACTGTCAATGAAAGTAAAGAGCCATCCCAATAGAGACAAAGAACACAAACGACTCAAAGACCTCTCTGACATAACAGCTCTAGTTCTTTATACTGGAGCAACTCCTACATTTACCACACAACTTGAGATGGGAGCCTTCCGTGAACATGTATTAGAAGAAGATATACAGCGTGTTGGAGAAATAATCGGAGTGGAAATAGGCACGATACGAGCGGCAATAATGAAAATTACAACCACCCAGAGTAACAAATAAACTCACTTTAATGGCATAATATGGAAAAAGCGCAAATGATTTAGTATGCCACGACTATTGTCCACTTATGGGGGCGCCCCAAATTTTGGCTCATTCATTCAGACCAGATAAGAAAAAATAAAAAAAGGGATTGGCGAAATGATCTGGTCACTGCTTAAGCGAACAATGTCAGAGAAAAAAGATTTCCTGGCTAGCCCTTCCGGGATATTCTCCATCTGCATGGGTCTAGTTGCTATGCTATTATTGCTCCTTTGCACAAGCAGGTATGGTATCGGACTCTCGCCTGATTCCACGAACTACATATTCAGTGCTAGAAGCCTGTTGGCTGGGAATGGATTGCCGCTTGATGGCATAATGGCTCAACAAGCCCCCCTTTTCCCGATACTACTTTCGGTATCTTCCTTATCTGGACTTGACCCTTTGGAATCTGCAAGATACCTCAATACATTGCTATTCGGTCTCATTATATTCGTGTCAGCTTGCTGGTTACGAAAGGAGATAAATACTCACATTTTCTTTGCAACTGCTATCCTCACTTTACTTCTCGGCATGAAAATCCTCTCTGTTTCTATTTTCGCATGGACAGAACCACTTTTCATATTATTATCACTCCTTTCCTTATTCTTTTTGAACAAATTTCTTGAAAGTTGGGATAAAAGCTCCTTCATCTTCGCTGTAATATTTGTGGCTCTTGCATGTCTATGCAGATATATCGGGGTCACGATCATCTTGACAGGCGTTGTCCTGATACTTTTGAGAAAGCGAGATACAGGAATATTAAAAAAGCTTGCTTGTTGCGTATCCTACGCCCTACTTTCAGCCATACCCTTGGTCATTATCGCGGTCAGGAATCAATTAGGAACTGGAACGCTATTCGGAATACGATTTCCCTCAGGTTCCAATATTTCAGTGAACATCCAAAATGTGCTCAAGACCATCGGTTCGTGGTTCCTGCCTGGAAATACTCCTGCTATAGTTCGAATTATTGTGGTAGCAGGAGTGATTATTGGACTATGTACCGTATTCTACCTTCGGCGAAGGGAATTGATTAAGGCTCTAAAGCCGATATCACTGTTCAGTACACTTGGGACGTTCATATTCATCTACTCATCATTCGTGCTTATCTCTGCCTCTCTAGTGGCCTATGACCCGCTATCAAATAGACTCATGATACCTATCTATATCCCACTCGTTATGCTGACATTTTTGCTACTTGACAATCTACCAGATGTCATTGGCTGGAGCAATTTAAAACGAATATTGAATGCAATACCTCCAAAGGTGTTGAGCATGCTTGGGATCAAGGCAAGCCAAATATCGAAGGAGCCTCTTTTAACACCTAGGGTGAAGATGATTCTGACGTTGCTGCTTGGATTCTGGATAGTCTTTATTGGAGCCAAAACCGCTCTGTTCACTGTGGCTGCAATGGAGAATGGTGCTGGAGGCTACAATACAGAGATCTGGAGAACCTCAGAGACTATGCTCTACCTTGAGGACAATCCATTATCTGGGCATATATATAGCAATGGGGCAGACGTGCTCTATATACTTTTAGACCTTCCTGATGTAGAGTCTATACCGAGAAAGGCAGAGAATATCTCCACAAGCTCCACAAAGGATTTTGAAAGTTTGAATCAAACAATATCAGAAGAAGATGTGTACCTCGTATGGTTTGATAACAACGATTGGAGAGACTACCTCTATAGCCCGGGAGAACTAGGAGTTATTTACCGATTAGAGATCGTGGAGATAACCTCGGATGGTTCAATATACCGGATGCTCTTGGTTTAGGAATACAAAACAATAGTTCCATATTGGATCTCAGCATTGATATTGCATAATCTAAATGTGCCAATTGAATTGTCTATGGCCGCACTCTTCTTAGAAGGAGATAGTCACTTACACCAGCTTTGTTCTCCTTATCCTTAGGGCTTCCAAAGAGGATGTCTTTCTTTACACCGTGTGAAAGCCTTACTGCTCTGCTAATTTCGGGCCAGGTGCTCTTGAATTTTGGGGGAACTGCGTGAACTAGGTATTTTGCGTGATGGTTCTGGGGGTTAGCGTCGTATACTCTAAAATGAGTGCCGTACTTGAATCCGGTCTTGACAACCATGCCTCTCTGTTTGAGATCGGTATAGACCGAGAACCTTAGATGAAAGTCTGGCTGGATCTTATTGGCTTTCCTTTCGAAGGCCTGGAGCGTCATGGTCCTTCCGGAGCGCGCGTTCTTGAGCTGGAGCCTGCCCTGCTCCATCAGGAATGCGGTCTCTATCAGGGATAGCTGGAGCCTGTTGCCTACGAGCTTGCCGAAAAATTCGCTGTCATGAAGCATCTCTGCCTCAGCCGGGCCCATCACAACCACGCGGTCCCCAAGGAATATCCCATCAGCGGCGTCAACCACAGGTTTGGGATGCACTCTGCCTTTTGGTGTCTTTAACTGCACCCGGTAATAGGTCAGGTCCGACTCCTCATCCACTATGCCAACGAGCAAAGGTTTTTTCATCCGGGATACTGCACCGATCCGTTCGCGCAATTCGTCAGCAACAAATTCGCTTCTCTCGCTAAATGCGCATACCCAGTACTGGGCCGGATTCTTGTTTGGAACCCCACCGCGTGGTAGCACATGAAAATCCCAGGGGTGGCAGTCTGGCTTGACAACATAACCTCTCTGGCGCAGGTCTCTATACACAAGGTAGCGGATCTCGAACTCATTCTCCAGGGTGCAGGCATATCTCATCAGCCTGCCAAAATCGATCGACCTGCCATTCTTAAGCACCTCCAACCTGCTGCTCTCCACCAGAAGTATTGCTTCAACAAGAGTAAGCTCCAGGCCTCCGCCTGGGAGTGGTTTTCCGTGATATCCCTTGTTGTAGGTCTGGCTGGCCTCAGCCTCGTTGGATATCAAAACCTTGTTATCTATCAGATCGCCTGGCACAATGGTGGAAATGGGAGGCCACTAAATAAGGGTAACTGAATGAACATTGGCTTTCGTAATGAACTTACATAATGAATGGCCATACTGAACAGATCCTATTCGCATTACTCGTAAACTGAAATTCTCATCAGGGCTGCCCCCTATCAAAACCAGTCATCAGCTGGGTGAGCATCAGTCTCCTGGTATCCAACGCATTCATCCGCTCCTGCATCAAAGCTGAGACAAGCCTGGATGTTGCAGGTGTGAATTCAAGTCCATCATAATGGACATCAGCCAGCAGTAGAGGTTCAGGAGGTGCCAGGCCAAAGTCTGCTTCTTTTCCCCCTTGAAGCACAGACGCAATTTCTGCCATGTCTATGGAGCCATTGCCGACCCCGATAATTGCCGAGGCGATGCGCCTGACCTGATTCCACAGGAAGTATCTGGCCCTGACCTTGAGGACATAGCTAGGCTTGGGCGGTGGGTATGCTGGCTTGGATGTTGGGCATGTACTTGAGTTGGAGTTAGGAGTTGGAGGCGTTATCATTTCCAGGCGCACATCATCCAGAACGTGTACGGGTTTGCGCCCCTCCAGCTTGGCAAAGCTTGTGAAATCATGCTCTCCCTTGAACAGAGCTGCTGCTTTTGTCATGGCCTCAAAGTCCAGGCTGGTGTCAAGAATCTGGTAGCGATACTCTCTAAAGTTGGCGTATCTGGGATTGAAGGACTCATCAACCTCAGCCCATGCCCAAACCCAGGCATCCAGCATGTGCTCGTTAAGTCGGTGTGGGAACGCTCTTGGGTTATGTGGGGTATCCACTACGATCACGTTGGAGAGCGCAGACACTCCAGCATCAGTGCGGGATGCGACGCTGACACTGGCCTCCTCCACGTTTTTGACCAGGCCAGAAAGGGACATTGCCTTCAATATCTCTTGCTCTACTGTGAGAATGTTCTTTTGCTTTGAAAAACCATGAAAACGTATGCCCATGTAAGCTAGGCGAAATGCCAATCGCATGTCTTCCTTGAAGACATCCATCCCTTTTGAAGCTTGACCTTCAAATTCAGGCAATTATAGCTCGAACAACCCCCATTTGACAGCTTTAGCAGGGGTGCCAGTTGGCAAATTATATTTAGAAATCCGTACCTGACTTTATATATAACCTTCGGGTTAATGTCTTATGTGGTGTAAAACCTCTTCTTGGAGGGTGGCTCATGAAGAAAGCGATAACCATAATCATATTTGTGCTAATGTTGATTCCAGTCATACCGGTAAATGCTGGACCGATAGACGAACCTGAACTGCCATACAGAGGGCCCCGCTTCGGCTGGTGGGAGGACTGGTGGCGGGATGTTGACAATGACAGGATCGATGATGAGCTGGAAAAAAGAATTATACGAACCTCAGATGATGTTGTCAAGGCACTTGTTGATTTTGACCATCAACCAGACCATAGAGACAGAACAATGCTAGAACTTGCCGGAGCCACAGTCACCTACGAGAGCATACTTCTGGATATGATGGTCATCGAAGCACCAAAACATCTCATGAAGGTCATTGCACGACTACCTGGTGTGGTTATGTTACAGGATAACATGGAAATGTATCCCATTCTTGACAACAGCACCCGGTCCATCGGCGTTGACCTGGTAAGAGAAGAATTTCCCTATGCTGGAGAAGGCATCACCATTGCTGTGGTAGATTCTGGAATTGATGTCGAGCATCCTGCACTTAACGATATGGACGATGACGACACAAATAATGAGGGCCCAAAAGTTACATGCTACTTTGATGCTTTTAGCATGGATGACTGCATCAAATCCCCAGGTGGGCAACCCATTGACATTGACCCTAACAGGCATGGCACCCACGTTGCGGGCATAATTGCAGGCACAAAGGGAGGAAATAGATTCAATTCCTACGACAACAACGGCACAAAGATATCAAATCCCTACTACGGTATTGTTCCAAAGGCCAATCTCGTATCAGTGCGGGTACTGGATTACAGTGGCAGGCCTCAAGACAGAAACAATGAGTTTGATGCCACACATTTTGACAACTTTCTTGTAGGTCATGCCGAAGAGTTTATCCAGGGAATAGATTGGATTGCAGAGATTACCGACCCAACTAATAACGAATACATTACCATCGACTTGGTTTCCATAAGCCTTAGCGCATCTGTGGTGACTGGCTCAGGTGATTCTGATGTCAGCCAGGTGGTTGACAGGCTAACCGAGCTATCAGGTAGAGCTCTAACAGTGGTTGTCGGAGCCGGCAACGAGGGAGGACCCATGACCATAGGCCCACCTGGAGATGCATTCAAGGTAATTACTGTTGGAAGTGTAAGCACCGTATTATATGATCCTGAACTATTGCAAGCGATCCAGGATGCTAGGGATATGATAGATGAAGATTCCGGAGGGGATGAAGGGGGTGTTTCAGCTAAGAAAGGCACCAGCAAAGATACTGGTTGTGCTGATGGAATTTTCCACAGACTGTCGCCTTTTTCTTCACAAGGCCCAACCCTGGACGGTCGCGTCAAGCCGGATGTGGTAGCCAGTGGAGAGTTTGTAATGTCTCCAAATAGAATGCCACAGAATGAGGTCGCTACCCTCGAAAATTCATATTCAGAGGTTACAGGGACAAGTTTTGCAACGCCTCATGTCACAGGAGTCATAGCCATGATGATGGAGGTAAATCCTGATCTTATTGGCGACCCTCAAAAAATCAAGGGTCTTTTCAATTCCACAGACACAAAGGCCGCTGATAATGATAGATCCACAAGATTTCCAACGGTTCCAAATAACGGTACTGGATGGGGTTGTGTATGCGCCCTCAAAGCGATCCAGGCTGCAAGTGAGCTTGGCTTGCCTCAGGTTAGCGGGGTATACCCAATCCCAAAGGCCAGGATAATTCATGATTTTGTTCAGTATGTGGAAGTGAGATTTACTAACCCGATGAAGGGGGAAACAATAAACAAGACCTCGTTCTACATCGAGTATCATGACGCGTCCGACCCTCCAGGAGTCTGGCATAAAATGAAAGGGAAGCTGGATAACTGGCACGACAACAAGACCATTATCGGGCCTGGCGGAGAAGTCCTTCAACAGCCCGAATATCTTAGCAAATATACATTCTGCCAGGACGAAAGCATGGATTGCTTGGAATCCAATAGAGTGTTTAGAGGTTTCTTGAACGGCTCCATTATGGATAAGTTTGGTCAGTATCTCAACGGCTCTTTCAACAAAACTGGTTACAGCCCCGGCAACGACTCGTTCAACTGGACGTTCTTCTCAAGAGACACCGTACCTCCAACTACTATCACAGACATCTCTTTAAGCAGCATTACAAGTAATTCCTTGGTTATGTCCTGGACTTCCCCGTATGATTCGTCCCATGAGGATGGCTCTGCGAAAACGTACCAGATAGGATATCGCGAAAACCTACCCATCATTACCGAAGCGGACTGGGAAGATGCTAATAAGTATCCTAATGCCATGGTTCCGAAACCACCTGGCATTAAAGAGAATAGACTCATGGGTGGAAGAGTTGATCCGGGCATATTTCAACCAGAAACCACCTATTTCTTCGCAATAAGAGCAGATGATCCTTATCACAACCTGGCAGAGATATCCATTAGTGTGAACGGAAGTCACCCTAATGCAACAACCGAACCAACAGACACTGTGGCTCCTGGCGCCATAAGAGACCTGATAGCCAGAGATCCCACAAAAAACACAGTGATTCTAGAATGGACTGCCCCTGCTGACAATGGTTACGATCCTGAAAGC
>JAUVCJ010000014.1 GCA_030595765.1 Thermoplasmatota archaeon
CATCCCAGACCTCCAGTCTCCAGCCCTCTTTATTGTCGTTATCGAGTCCATAGACATCAAAGCTGATGGTGGCATCTGTATAGAATGATAGGTCAAGGGCTTCGGTCCGCATGTACTGGCCTGCCCAGGCCTCATCGCAATCCCTGAACTGTACAGAGGAGGCTCTGCCATCATATGCGCCCACCCGAATGTCAGCAGTATCAGCCCAGGCTGGATCCACTGTCCAGAAATTATCCTGGGCAGTATCGGCATTCCCTGTCCATGTAGCGTCAGCATTAGGGAAGGTCTCGGTGTAGATGTTCCCCCTAGTCCCATCGAACTTTGGAGAGCGGTATGCCGGATTGGCGGCTATGGTCTGGCCGATCTGCTTGAATATGCCCTCCAGTTCACTTGCATCAGGTGCATGAAAGTACTCTCCACCTACCGATGTGTTAGCAATTCGCCATAGGTTGTACTCCAGCGTCCCAGACTCCTCACAGGGCAGGGATATGCCGGTATCGGTGCACACCATATTCTCATTATCAAATACCTCACCTGGCCATGTAGTAAGGGTTCTGGATGGTTCTGGAGGAAGATCATGATGCTCAAGCCCTAGCCCAATTGTGTATATGGCTGCATCCGCGTAAAGAAGCCCGTTTCGGTCTGAATCCATGGAACCTCCGTGGTTCATGGCCTCAAGCCATTGAGTGGTACCAAGTGGATCTGCCCAGTCAAATGTGTATTTGCCACGATGATATGTGTAATCGTTGCGGAAATTGTACCCTTGGGCAGGGTCGTCGTTGATGTACATCGAGTCCCAGGGAGCCCAGTATGCGCTACCGCCTTCAATTATGTTATCAGCAATGGCAGCGTTATCGGATGCCTGGGTGTCAGCACCATCCGAAAGGACAATGACGTAGGCAGGAAGGTGAGTGTAGTTGGGTAGCGCAGCATAGTACATCACATCCTCGTAGGCTCCTCCAATTGCATCCCAGAGTATGGTCTGGCCAGGCTTGTTTACCATGCCCGAGTCATCATCACCAATTTCTAGCCGTATCTCCTCCCTGCCATCATGGCCTCCGAAGTCGTCACCCAGCCTGATAGGACCTCTGATTATGTTGGTCTTATATCTTGTGCTGGTCACTGGATGTCCATCTGGACCAGACCATCTTCTTTCCATGTTCCCGTTAAAGTCCCAGATGCTAACAATTACAGAATCATCGCTTAACTGGTCAAGCAGGGTCTTTGCCCCGTCCTTTGCCCTTGTAAGCCAGCTCACGCCATCATCGGTGCGATCCTGCATTGAGCGAGAGTCATCTATCACAAGAGACACAATGGCATCGGCACCCACCGTCATTGCACCCACCGTGCCTTCCTGAAGCCAGTAACTGCCATCAGCAGTGTGGTACTCGTCGTGGTTGACCTGGACACCGTTTATCTCTGCGAACTCGGATATTATCGAGGTGTAAACAGAGCCGTCTGGCACAGTGTAGTAATCCAGTGGAGATTCTGTGTTGATGCGGACTATGACATCCTCGTGATCCCATTTTAAGGTGCCATTCTCCATATCGTCCCAGAAGAAGTAGACCTCCAGTACCTGGGTTGGGAAGTTGTTGAAGTTGAACACCTCTGCAACCTCATCCAGGGGGTCAAGCTGGAAAGTAAGGATCCTGGCTCCAGCAAATAGCGGCCTCCAGATGAACTCTACCTCTTGAGTGGATCCTGCATCCACGATCACGGTCTCTGATCCCACCTGGGTGGAGCCGTCAAGGAAACGCACCAGTGTGGTGGCGCTAGTCCCTCCAAAGTTGTGAAGGAATGCTGAAAATACGTAGGCATCTCCAAGGTTTGGATGAGCATTGGATATGCTGATGTCCTCCACTACAGATTTAAGCTCCGGCCTTGGGTCTGGTCTGCCAAACCATCTCATTACCATGTATGTCAATTCCGCACTGGAGTTCTCTGATGTCGGGAAATAACCACTTCTGCCAGAGCCCACTGACCCATCAGAGCCATTAATGAAGCCAGGCTCGAAGGAGAATGTCACAACCTTGAAAAGACCATCCCATCTAACAGCATTGTAATTGCCTGAATCCTTGTCCTGATAAAGAAAGCCCTCAGCTCCAACAGATGAGTTCGGTACAATCATATCGCCTCCATCAGCAAATATCCCCGATGGGGAAGTATAGGCCTGGATGCCATGAGATATCTCATCGTTGTAGATACCTTTGAGCGGGCTGGAGGTCCCGACACCTGTGGTGTTCGAGGTGATCTTTAGGATGTTGCTCTTGAAGCTTGAAGACACCCCATCATCATCCATGATGTTCTGGCCGATCAGCCAAAATGCCCTGTTCTCGTTGCTTGTCAGGTAATCAGTAAGGTTTGACTGGTCATCCTCAGTCAGGGTATCAACAGAGTTCCCAGTGCACCATATCACCAAGTTGAACTTGAATAGCATGTCAGGCGAGGTTGATTGCCCGGCAGTGCTCCATTGCATGTCAACGTAAAAGAAAGGATAATCTAGAAATTCCAGGGCATCCGCCATTGCTGAGGTCACATTCCCATCATCTCCATCAGGAGCCCCATCATCGTCCACAAGCAATATGGAATACTGGACATTGATGTCCTTGATGGTGGTGTCGCTATCTAGCTCGTTGTTTGCCTCATTTGTTTCTTCAATAAGCTCATCAGGATCCACCCTTACAGTTATCTGATGGGAACCAACCTGGTCGGCCCTCCAATGGTGCCAAACAAGCCTTGTGCTTCCGTTAGCAGCAATATTGGGTATAATACACTTAGGGGTAAGCTCTACCCCATCCAGGAAAAAGGACACACTCACATTTGACTGGTTCGTTGCGCCGTTGTTCCTTATGATGGCAGAGATGTTGACAGACTCCATGAAGAATGGATTGGTGATATTGAAATCCTGCTGCGAAACTGCCAGATCCTCGCCTGACCTGCCAGACAGATTGGCCAGCCATAGTATGACCTTGTAGGCTAAAAATGCCTGCTCATCCCGTAGCTTTAGGGTGGAAAACTCCCAGCTCTGGAACACCATACGCTCTCCGGTCCCGTTATCGTCCTGGTATGAGAGGGCAGTGGCATCGCCTGTAACAGGGTCGTGGAACAGCTCCTTGACATCGGAGTTTGGTGAAGGCACGAATAGGTCGGCATTGAACTCTATCCCACGATCCATCATACTAAAATTCATTCGCGGAGGCCCCTTGGTAATTTTATGAATAGCATTACCCTCCATCGATGCTGGCATTGCAACATCCTTGGCTATCATGGAGTCTATATGCATTCTGGCCCAGCTGGTACCCAAGTCTGGATCATTGAGGGCTCCGGAACTGATAAGCCAGAGCTTGCCGCCATTGTTCATGAAAGTATCCAGCTCTGCGGTGTCTGCAGGGGTAAGAGTTTCATCAGTATCATAGCCAGTTGCCCAGATGACGATATCATAGTTCTTCATCCTGGGGCTAAGATCGTCGTACTTAGGGCCATAAGTTGTTCTAATGGATACAGAGTCGTAGTCAAAGTCCGAGCTCTCCATCGCTGCCTTGATAAAACTTGCAGTGTCATTATTGGTCTTATCCTCATCTGCCCTGTCATCATCAACCAGAAGAATGGATGGAAGGACTGTGAGTGTGGCATTGCGCTTGTTATTGGTCTTATCTGTATAGCTCTCCTCAGGCTCCACAACCGTGATGTTTACCCAAACACGATGTAGTCCACCACGAGTAATGTCCCAGTTAATCCTAGCATCGCTCTCGCCACCAGGCGCCACTGGGACGACATCCCTGCCAATATAGCTGAAGGTCCCATGATACTCATCCCAGAACTGTACGATGCCGGTGCCGGGACCGTTGCCTAGATTGCGAATGTGAGCGGTTATGCGGAGCATGTCACCATTTGTTGGAGCGTCATTTGCAAAAACGATCTCGAAGGGAATAAGATCCGGGCTAGAGGTTTGAGCCACAATATGAATATTGAAATTACTCTGCCTGTAATGGCCCTCAAGGTCATAGGCAAATATCCTAGCCACCCATGTTAGGCTGTTGCTTGCCTCAAGCAAGTTAGAAGGAACCACATGTTCGGCTGTCTCGAACCTGCCATCGGAATTATTGTCCCACATCTGGAGCAGGCGGGTTGTGCCCCATAGGTCAAGCTCCACCATGACACTGGTGGTGTCCAGGTCCTTGTTCAGATCCAGAAGATCAGCATAAACCGTGAAGTTCTCATCTTCGTGAAGAGTTGCTGGGAGTGTCCCCCTGTCCATAATGACAGGCCCATACTGGTTTATCCTTCCAATTAAGGTGGTTTCCTGGATCATGTTCCCGTCCCGGGTATCAAGGATTACCACAGAGACCACAGAAGTCTGGTCAATTCCCTGTATAAAACGAGACCATGTGGCTCCAGGATGCCATTCGTTCCCAGCATCCACTGTTGTGACGTTGCTTGCAGATGGCTCGAACCTTAGCTGTTGAGAGCCGAAATTGATGATGACCAGGGTCTCGTAATCATGAAGGCTCTCTCCTCCCTTGTGAGTGATATTTATCCATCCCCCTGAGCCGTCGTCTGCAAGGTTCAGGGTTGGAGATAGCTCGGCAATGGTGCCGCCAGATGGTGTTGGCATTGCCAGAACAAAGAAGAAGACACTGGACATCAATCCTACCGTCATCCCCAACACCAGTATGTTGGCTATTATGTCCGAGAGGGCTGAATTGCGCCTTCCCAGAGGTCTTAACCCGCGCCTAATTGCTTTTACATTCATTGTTTCACCCCAGTATGGTATTACCGTACACGACCACGTCATCAACAAGCAACCCATAGGGTTCGATTGCTGATTTGAAATGGCTATATCCTGGCTCGTTATTTGTTACTACTCTGAATCGGATCATTATCTGATGCCCGATCCAGCCCGACAGGTCAGTCTCTATCCTGCCAAGTGTTCCTATTTGAACCCATCCATCATCCTCGGTATCTGCCCCAAACACATCGATACCAGTGTCGGAAGTGAGTCCGTCTCCATTCTCGGTTCCGGACACATTGACCGAAGCACGTATGGCCAGGGTGAGTGGTGACCAGCTCATGCCGCCATTGTCAGATACCTCAACCCTGAAACCGTCCGGTGGGTAGCCAGCCTGGCTGTTCACGTTGAACTTCACATTGGCTGCAAATGTCGCCTCTTTGGCCTTGGTCAGGTCGATCGGGCGAGTTACAAGCACGTTGTCCAATCCCTCCCTGAAAGCCAGGGTATCAGGGTCAGTACAGTTCCAGGCATGACTACCACTTTTGGAATCCTGCGCCGTCAATGCCCAGACATCGCTGGTGCCCGAGCTTGGTGTGAGGGTGTTAGACCTGACAACTCCAACCTCTATGTCATCGACCCACCAACCCATACCGGTTCCCGGAGCGTACTGGGTGTAATTGAACCGAATGCGAACCTGATCTCTGGCAGTTGCAGGAACATAACTTAGAAGATTGAACTCTGCCTGCTCCCAGCTCCCCTCACCTGCGTCGCTTATGCCATTCCAGCCCCAAAGTATGTCATTGCCAAGATCATCGAGCCTCTGGACACTCAAAAGCAGGTTGCCAGTGTATGGGCGTGCTGGGCTTGCATAGACATACTTCCAGCCAGTACCATCATTGTAGCCAACCTCGATAAATGCCCCATTTGTGCTCGAAAGGATGTCGTAGCGATGCCAGAACCTTAGTGTAGCAAAAGCCGCATCTGTAAGGTCTATGGTAGGGGTGGTGGCGCTCTTGTTGGTATTTCCAGTGCCTAAGGTTCGTGTGGAATTGCCAACTGTACCATTCCCGAAGTTATCCTCCTCGAAATGCCAGGAGCTGCCAAGTGTATGATACTCGCTGATATTGAGCTCTACCCCATCTGTGTACTGCCACTCAGATGCTATGGAGGTGAAGGTCTGAACATTGTCCTTTCCATAGTACTCATAGGGAGACTCGCCGTTTATTCGCATTATGACGTTCTCGTGCTCCCAGTTGTCGGTACCATTCTCCATGTCGTCCCAGAAGAAGTACACCATCAACGACATGGTGACGTTGTTGTTGTGGTACTCGAAGGTCTCGTCAACCAGGTTCGAAGCATCCACCCTGACTGTCAGGTTCCTGATCCCGGCAAACAGCGGGGTCCATATGACCTGAAGGTCTGCTGAGCCACCGCCCATCACAGGGACGTTGTCCGAGCCGATCTGGGTATCGCCATCGAAGTACTGCACCAGCGCATTGGTCATGTTCGAGCCGTGGTTGTAGATGCGGGTCTGGAGGATGTAGGAATTTCCAAGGAAAGGATGCTGGTTCGAGATGGTCATGTCATCCAATGTTGTCTTGAGCTCAGGGTTGGAGCTGGGCTTGTCCATGAACCTAAGCACCTCGAATACGATCTCAGCTCTGGATACATTGGAGCTGGGGTAGGAGCCGATCCCATCCTGTCCAGCAATGAAGGCCAGTTCGAACCCAAAGAACACCAGCTTGTAATCCTCATCATAGGATATTGCATTGAAGGCGGCTTGATCGGCGTCCTGCCAGAATATCCCGGTAGCCAATGAATCCGGTACCAATACGTCCCCATCATCTGGAAATACTCCGGTGGGGTCGACTCCTGCGCTTAGACCATGGGTTATAAAATCGTCCCTTACTCCCACGATCGGGTCGGGTGTGAGAGCTCCGTCGCTCACCCCTACGACATGAAGATAATTGGATAGGAATGAGTCGGCGGATAGGTCATCGGCAATGCCCTGGCCAATCAGCCATACATAGCCGCCATTGTCCATGTGAGCCGCTAGCGCATCCCTATCGCTCTCATTGAGGGTCTCGGCCTCATTGGCACCAGTTAGCCATATCACAAGATTGTAGTCGGATAGGGTCAGTATGCCTATGGGTCCCAAGCTCCTGTCGTACCTGGTAAAGCCTACTCCGATGTCGTTCATGGCTTCAGCAAAGACTGCTGTTACGTTCCCAGGGGTACCATCGCCGCTCTCATCATCATCTACTACCAGTATGGAATAGTCCACGTAAACACTCTTGCTCACAGACCTGGCATCAAGCTCGTTATTGTTCTCGTTGGTCTCCTGTATGATGTTGTCCGGGTCGGCTCTGACCGACAGGGTGTGCCATCCCACAGGATAAGCCAGCCAGTTCCAGGTTATAGAAGCTGTACCGCCTTGAGGATTTAATGCCACAGTCTTGCGCGGATATGCAGCGGCCTCATCACCATCAATGAAAAGAGCCACTGTTACGTTCCAGAAATTGGCGCCGTTATTCCTTATAACGGCACTGACATTGATGTAATCCCGATAAAGTGCGATATGAGAGGAAAGGGTCTGCTCCGATACTGCGATGTCCTCACCTGTGATCCCGGTCAGGTTTATTAGCCAAAGGATCACACGATAGGCAAAGTAGGCCTGGTCATCCGAATGCAGAATGTTCGAGAACTCCCAAGGGATGAAAGCAACACGCTCTTCAGTTCCGTTGTCATCCTTATAGGTCACTCCATAGACCTCTGTGCCTCCAGTGTTGTTGAACATGGACTCAGCATCAACCCCTATGGTCATGATGTCAGTGGTGTTGCCCAGCCCCCCTCGATCATACATTGCTAACGTAACAACTGGTGGCCCCATTGTGATGTCGTGCAGGGTGTTGCCAATGAGTGGTGAATCGAGTGGTGTTGAGCTATAAGGGCCAAAAACATGAAGTTTATCATTTACGAAAGTGTTGGTTGTCGTCAAGTCCTCTAGAATGCCTTGGCTAACAAGCCAGAGCTTGCCGCCATTGTCCAGGAACTTGCCTACGTTTGTCTGGTCCGTGAGGGTAAGAGTGCCCACCGAGTAGCCTGTTAGCCAGACAACAATGTCATAGTCTTCCAGCTTGGGCTCGCCTGAATCATAAGATGGACCGTTCCCACCAACCACTCTATAGGTTGTTGTCTGTTCAAAACCTGCAGCCTTGATCGAGGCCTCCATAAAGGCAGCAGTATCCCTTGCGCTCCCATCAGCGCTTGAGTATCCATCGTCGTCCACTATCAGGATGTTGGGAAGAATGTCGATGTGGGCTGACATGTTGTTTGCCTGGATGTTTGGAACCTCTAATGGATAAACATTGGTGACATTGACGGATATGGTATGGTTACCACCCTTTAGTATCTCCCAGAATATCGATGCAACGCTCTGGTCGCCTACAGCGACAGATACCTCGTCAGAGCCTAGCAGGGTCCCATCGTTAATATCACCCAAGTAGAAATTAATAATGGCCTGGCCTGGACCGTCCCCATCGTTCCAGATCTTGGCTGTAATTGTGATCGCGTCGCCGTTGGTGGGCTGTTCTTCAGAGAAAATGATGGCCTTTGGATACAGGTCAGGGATCCCTGCCTGGGTGATGCCTATCGCAAGCTCCACCCTTGTCCATATCACATGCTCTTCAAGGTCTTGGGCATAAATGGTGCCATAGAACATCCCGATTGGGATGTGGGTAGGCACCACCAGTGTGGCACTGATATACCTATCAGTTGTGGCATCGTAACTCATCGGTATGCTACTGCCAAGAGCGATGCCGGACAGGTCGGCCCTGATGCTGGACTCATCTAGGTCACCGTCCTGGTCCTTGATCGTTGCAAAGATGGTAAACTCGCTTCCCTGCTTGATCTGATTCGGGGAGTAGCCCTTGTTCCTGATCTCTGGGGAAAAGGTTGATTCCTCCGAGTGAAGCGTATTCTCAAAAAAAGCATCCCCGGTATCCTTGTCCAGCACAAGCACGATGAGGTATGTCCAAGGATTGATCTCCCCAAAGAACCTGCTCCAGGTCTGTCCTGGAGCCCATTCCCCAGCGCCAGCAAGGTCGGTACTGTTGCTCATTGAAATGGTGTAATTATGTCGCGTGGAATTCATTCTTACAATGACCTTGATGTTCATCTCCAAAAGGGGCTCTCCGCCTGCATGTGTGAGGTTTATCCATCCTCCAACACCGTTGCTGGCAGGCTCAAAAGTGGATTTGAAGGTCACATCCACCCCCTTCTCTGGCATGGGCATGGAGTACACGAAAGCAAATATCCCGCTAAAAAGCGAGACCGTGATGACCATGATAAGGATGTTGCCCAATACGTCGGATAAACCCTTGTTCCTTCTACAGTTGAACCCCGGTTCCATGATAAGCCCTCCAAGAACAGGTAGACTGTCCGCCCACCTCTATTACTATGCATGGGTAAATGGCATATAAGAAGCTATTATGGTGATAACCATGTTTTACACCAAACCCAGGCTTGGACTGGACTCAGCCAAGGAGTGAGGTGCCATAGATTATGACGTTGTCGAGCAATATACCGTATTCCTCGCCTGGATCCATGAAGTGGTCATAACCAGCTAGAGCGTTGGTAACAACCCTGAACCGGATATGGATCTGCCTGCCTATCCAGCTGGAGAGGTCTACTTCGACTCTAGATAAGGTGGACAATTCAACCCAGCCGTCATTAAGGGTATCCTCCCCGTAGACATCTATCCCAGTTTCTGACGAATTGCCATCTCCAGTTTCGGTGCCAGACAGGTTCTGGGCAGCACGCAATCCCAGATTTATCTGGCTCCAGCTCTCTCCGCTGTTCTGGGTGACCTCGATCCTGAAACCATCAGGTGGAAGGCCAGTGGCGTTGTTGATGTTGAACTTGAAGTATGCAGACAAGGTTGCGGTCCTGGCCTTGGAAAGATCAATGGGAGTGGTGATGAGGGAATTATCCAGCCCCCCTCTAAGGTACCCAGTATCTGGATCTGTGCAGCCCCAAGCGCTGTTGCCACTGTGGGAATTATTGTCAGTAATTGCCCATATATCACTGGTTGTTGAGGCAGGAGTAACAGCATCATCCCTTGTCACAGCCACCTCGATGTCATCAACCCACCAGCCCTGACCCATGCCTGGAGCGTACTGGGTATAATTGAAACGCACCCTGACCTGATCTCTATGAGCAAGTGGCACATAGTTTAGCAGATTGAACTCGGCTCTCTCCCAATCGAGAGTTCCTGAGGCGCTTCTGTCGTTCCATGCCCAGAGAATGGCATTGCTATCGTCGTCATAGCGATCCACAATGGTAAGCAGATTTCCAGTATATTGAGCTGATGGGCTGGCATAGATGAAGCGCCATTCGCTGCCATCATGGTATCCCACCTCCACGAATGCACCATTGGTCCCTGGAAGGATGTTATACTTGTGCCAGAAGGTGAGCATGGCCTGGTCTGCGCCTGTAAGGTCGAATGTGCTGGTTGTTGCGCTCTTGTTGCTGTTGCCAGTTCCTAAGGTCCTTGTCGAGGCTCCCTGCACCTGTGAAAGTTCAAGCATTTTGGCTAGTGTATCGTTGTAGATGGCTGAAAGCTCCGATGAGCTGGTAGTGAAGTAGTAGGTTCCATTGGAGCTGGTCGAGGTCTCGTTTAGCTGGTCACCCAATGCTCCTTGCTCCCCACCTGGTATGTCAAGAGCCACTGTAAATATCGGATAGGTTGCCCTGGTCACTCCACCAGTGACAGTGCCGTCATAGTCATCGGAGGTGTCTAAATCGCCTCCGTCAAAGTCAGAATCATCAACCCCGTCATCTGTGTGGTCATAAGGGTCGCCTGGGAAGGTTGGATATGTGCTACTGTCTGCCCCGCCGGCAAGGAACAACACGTAGCCGTCCCTGGAGCTGTCCGTCCTGTCGTCCATGTGCTCCAGCACGTCAAATATGCTCTCAAAGAGTGGAGAATCAGCTGCGGCCGATACAGTGTAGTTTATCTTGATGTCAGTTACCATTAGCAACTTGTTCGCAGAGGTTCCGGTTGTCCAGTCTCTAACAATGTGGGAAGAGGTGCCAGTGGCATCGAATATTACCAATGCGATTCTATCATTATTGGTAATGTTGACGTTCTGGATGAAGTTGATGGCTGCCATCTGGGCATCGCATAGGGGCTGAACATAAACAGCAAACCCATCGACAAGGGAGCAGGCAGGTAGAGAAGAGCCAGCAGCATTCATGGTCATGGAGGTGTCGGTAATCAGTATGATGTCCATTGGCGCTCTAGCTGAAGATATTATGCTTTCTCCGCTTATGTCCTCCTCAAAGTGGTAAGAGCTGTTCTGGGTGTGATAGGTGGTGTAATTCACTTTGACACCATTCATGCTGGACCATCCTGTTATTATGCTGGTCTCCATAGAGTCAAGGTCCTTTCCATAGTACTCCAGCGGGCTTTCCCCGTTTTCCCTCATGATAACATTGGAATGGCGCCAATTTTCGGAACCATTCTCCATGTCATCCCAGAAGAAGTACACAGTGGTCTGATATGTAGCGTTATTGTTGTGATAATCAAAGGGTTCATCAACAAGGTTTGTGGAGTCGACCCTGACTATAATGTTCCTGTTACCTGCATAAAGCGGGGTCCAAATAACCTCAACGGAGGTGGAATCATCTCCCAATACTGGAATGTTGTCAGAACCTATCAGAGTATCACCATCAAAGAACTGGACAAGAGCATTTGTCAGGTCGGAGCCCCGGTTGTATACAGTGCTTCTAAGCACGTAGGAGCTTCCCAGGAACGGATGCTGGTTGGACACCTGTATGTCGGCAACTGCGGTTTTGAGCTCAGGATCGGTGCTTGGCCTGTCCATGAACCTGAGAACCTCGTAAACTATTTCATTCCTTGAAATATTGGATAACGGGTACTCGCCTAGGCCATCCTCGTCCTTGATGAATGCCAGCTCGAATGCAAAGAACACCATTTTATACTCGTCCTCGAAAGAGAGGGCGTTATAACTGGTTTTGGAAGAATCCTGCCAGAATATACCATTGGCCTCAGAGTCTGGCACAATTGAATCGCCATCATCTGGGAACACTCCGTTGTCGTTGGTAGGGGCCACGATGCCATGGGTGATGGGATCAAAGTCCACTGCCTCCAGCAGGGTTGGAGTTCCCTGGTTGTCATTGACGGACTGGACATGGATGTAGCTCTTGAGGAATGTGGAACCATCCAGGTCATCAGCAATGCCCTGGCCTATCAGCCAGACATAACCACCATAGTCCATGTATGCCGAAAGCGCGCCTCTGTCGCTCTCATTAAGTGTCCCAGCCTCGTCTGCTCCTGTGATCCATACCACAAGGTTGAAGTCCAAAAGCGTGATAAATCCAATATAGCCAGAGTCGCGGTTGTAGACATGATACCTCACCCCAAGCACATCTAGGGATTCTAGGAAAATGGCAGTGACGTTGCCACTGTCCCCATCAGGGGCTCCATCATCGTCAATTACAAGAATGGAATAATCCACGAAAACATCCTTTGTAACGGATCTGGCATCGATCTCGTTATTGTTCTCGTTGGTTTCCTCAATGATGTTGTCTGGATCTGCCCTTATGGAGAGGGTATGCAACCCCACAGGGAACGCCTCCCAATCCCAGCTCACATGGGCTGAACCGCCTTTTGGAGCCAATAATACCACTTGCCGGGCGTATTCTCTGGATTCCTCGCCATCCACAACCAGAGCCACAGTAACGTTCCAGAAGCTGGCGCCATTGTTCCTAATGACGGCGCTAACATTAACATAGTCCCGATAAAGCGGATTCAAAGTAGATATGTCCTGCTGGGAGACTGAAATATCCTCTCCTGTTATCCCAGTG
The DNA here is from genome assembly GCA_030595765.1 of Thermoplasmatota archaeon. Lineage (GTDB taxonomy): Archaea > Thermoplasmatota > Thermoplasmata > JAUVCJ01 > JAUVCJ01. Next base: position 12,623 of record JAUVCJ010000014.1, read on the forward strand.
AGATTGATGAGCCAGAGAATCACACGGTAGGCGAAGTAGGCCTGATCATTGGTTTGATGGATGTTAGAAAACTCCCATGGTATGAACACCAGCCTCTCGCCTGTACCATCATCATCCTGATAGGATAGCCCGTACTTCTCGGTGTCATCGGTATTGTTGAAGATGGATCTGGCATTCGCATCGATACCGATAATATCGGTGCTGTTGCCTAGCGACCCCCTGTCAGTTGTGCTCATACTTACCAGTGGAGGTCCGGCTGTTAGCTCGTGAAGGGTATTGCCGATCATGGGTGATGGCATATTGGTGGAGCTAGGAGGGCTGGTGATATGAAGCCTGTCCCTGACAAATGGGTTGCCAGCTCCTAAATCCTCAAGCATGCTTTCGGACACCAGCCAGAGCTTACCACCGTTGTTAAGGAACGCTTCGATGCTGGCCTGATCCTGGACCGTTAACGTTGTGTGAGCATAGCCAGTGATCCAGATTACGATGTCGTAGTCGCTCATCCTTGGCTCACCCACATCGTATCTGGGGCCATCTCCGCCTACCACCCTGAATATCTCGCTTTCCTCAAAGCCTGCAGAAGTGACTGCGGCCTCCATGAAATCGGCAGTGTCCGAAGGAGTGCCGTCTGCCTCGCCATAACCATCATCGTCCACTATCAGAATGTTGGGCAGGACATTGATGTAGGTGGAAGCGATGTTCTCCTTGATATTTGGGGTTTCAGGTGGGTAGACATTGGTAACATTGACAAGTATGGTGTGATTGCCGCCCTCCTGTATTGGCCAGAATATGGATGCGATGCTCTGGTCTCCCACTGCAACAGATATGTCGTCAATTCCCAGCAGGTTGTCAGTGCTCTCGTTCCCTATGTAGAATCTTACGTAAGCTGTTCCCGAGCCAGTGCCCTCATTCCAGATCTTGGTGGATATCTCAACAGTATCACCGTTGGTGGGATTTGGATCCGAGAAGGTGATCGCCCTTGGGTAAAGGTCTGGCGCCCCAACCTGCTCCACGCCGATCCAGATAAGCATTCTGGAACGGGTCTGGTGTCCCTCGAAGTCTTCTGCAAAAATGGTTGCGAAATATGCGCCGACCGTAGCACTTGGCGGGACTGTCTGGGTGGAGGTCACGTACCTCCCACTAGTTAGCTCATAGGTCATAGGTATCAAGCTTGAAAGTCCGATCTCGGTCAGATCTGTCCTGATGGTCGGCGGGTTCAGGTCATTATCAGGGTCCTCAATGGTTGCATAGACCCTAAACTCAGTGCCTGGAAATAGCGTTCCAGGGGAGTAGCCCTTGCCTCGGATCTGAGGGTTGAAATATCCCTGCCCACCTGAAAGCATCGACTCCATAAGGGAATCGCCTGACTGCCTGTCCAGCACAAGGACCTGGACAACAGACCATGTTTGAATTTCCCCAAAGAATCGGCTGAAGGTGCCACCGTTGCTCCAGAACGCCGAGTCCTTCAGGCTGGTGGTGTTACTCTGCGAGAAATTGAACTTCAGGGCTGTGTTATTGATTCGCACGATGACGTAGGTGTCAGTATCCCCCAGTGACTCCCCACCGCTATGGGTGATATTGACCCATCCTCCATTGCCGTCATTGGACATATCCAATGTTGGCAACAGCTGTACATGAATCGCTTCCTCAGGGTGTGGAATAGAGTCAACAAAAGCGAAAACCCCTACAAAAAGGGACACTGTCATGGCTAGAATGAGAATACTGCCTAGAACATCAGAAACTCCGCCTTTTCTTCTCAAACCACCCAGAGAAGTGCTGGCTCTAGCAGTACCAACTCTAGCAGTATTACCTCTAGATGTACCAGTCCTTATAGCACCAGGGTTCACAGTGCCAGCCCTAGAGGTACCAATCCTTGTAGCACTTGGTCTTGCACTCTGTAAACTCAATTGAGGCCCTCCATAGCTTGCCGGAAGAGAGAATACACTCACCCGACATTACAACTAGTTAGAAGCGTAGGGATATAATAAGCTTATATGGTGATAACCATGTCTTACACCAAACAGTAGGGCAACCTTAGATGAGTGAAATCATAGGGAATGACACACAGCACATAATATTCATACACCAATGTGCGATGGTGCTTGATATGGAGGCAGAAACATGAAAGTTGGAGTAATTATCTCTTCAAACGACCCTGAGACGGTGTGGAACGCATTTAGGTATGCAAATTACGCATTGGAAGAAGGCGATGAGATTAAGGTTTTTTTGATGGGAAAAGGAGTAGAATGCGAATCCCTGGACACGAATGACTTCAAGGTGACAGAGCAGATGCGTGATCTCATAGATAACAAAGGAGATATATTCGCCTGTGGCAGTTGCCTCAAGGTCAGACGTTCTGAAGGCTCGAAGATCTGCCCGATGTCAACTATGAAAGACATGTACGATATCGTGAAAGAAAGCGATAAAGTGGTTTCATTCTGAATGCAAAGGCGCTTATGTTTATGTTAGGCTTCACTCCAGGCTACTTTCTAACAAGACCTGAGATAAGTTCATTCTTAGGAGTAGCATTCCAGAGACTTACTTTTGAAAAGATATCATTCAAAGTTCCTTTAGAAACCTCATTATGATATGGAACTGTGATATTGTGTTCACCAACGCCAGTCTCTTTCCGTAACCGGATATGGCTACCACGCTGCCTTACAATCTCATATCCTAGATTGGTAAGGAATTTTAAAAGGTCTTTCCCACTAACAACTGGAAGCTTCTGCAAGATTATCGACCTTACTCTCAGATATGGATAAAATTCGAATCTCTTCTCCCTCCAACACCCTATCCTCAAAATGAACCCATACAGCTTCGTGAATGTTCACTCTGAGTTCATCAAGGGTTTTGGCTTGAGTAAATATGTCCTCGCCTATGCCTTTTGCACACCAATGATCGCCATTTCTATAAATGTCAAACTTAACCAACATCACAGCACCATTGAGATATCCTATGAACCCCACCATATTTCTGATTTGGGGTTATCAAACAACCCGACCGATAGAGAATCCATAGGCGCACACACTTTATATATCACCAGCCCATCCGAAAGAACACCATCCAATGAATGCAGGCATTACTATGAAGGAAAAGGTCACGAAGATCATCAGGATCATGGGTTGTGGGTTCCTACTACCCGGCCTGGGTCTGCTCCTGATGGAGTCTCTACCCATCCGGTTCATAGGAACTGCAATGGTATTTGTTGGGCTCTCGCTATTCTACATACCACACTACTATTCCCGCTGATGATTGATGCTGATGTTTCTCGTTGATGATATTGTTTCCAACTGATGGTTCTCGCTACTGATTATCGCTGACGATTCTCGTTGATGAGACCAAACTCTGTTCTTGATGGCAAGGATATTCTCCTCCAACAGGCACGCCCACAGCTTGATGCCCTTTGCTTTATATACATCGATTGTGTTTTTACCGCTGATGCTGAAGCTTACTGTGAACCAGCGCATACTTGTGCATCTGCTGGGCTTTTCCAGCTCTGCTGCCAAGGAACCATATCCGCTGGAGGCTACCCAAAAAGGGATCGCCTCCGGGATAGGAGCCAGGTTAAATCACATCCCAAGAGCTGTTGCTCGAATGGAGAAAGAAGAACTGTTGGTTGCAAGAAGAGGCCATGTCATTGGGCAGTCTAGGCGCCTCAAGTGCTATGTTCTCACGCAACAAGGCATGTCTCAGGCTAGGGGACTGCGCAAAAGCCTGGCAGCGCAGACCATCTCTGTTATTGGGCCGGAAGACCCCAAGGAGATGACCATGGCTGAAGCCAGAGATGAGATGGAGACAAAGCTCAGCCTTCTGGAGCTTTACATCCAGACCGGCGATGATGGTGTTCTAGACCTTACGCCAGGCGCATCCAAAAAAAAGAAAAAAGAAAAAGGAGCAGGGGCGAATGCTTCCAAAAGCAAAGACATCCATTTTATTCCTGATAAATCTCCAGATAAAACAACTGATAGACCATCTGATAAAGCGCGCTCTAGAAAAGGGAGCCTTGACAGTTCAAAGCGAAAGGAACCGGCCAGGAAAAGCAAGAATGTGGTTCACGGGACCATTCCAATAACCATCAACTTCATTGGAAGAGACAGGGACTTCATGACCCTTCAGTCCTGGCTCGAACGGAACGGGGCCGGGACCATGACCATCATTGGACCCCTTGGAATAGGCAAGTCCGCGCTTGCCGCTGAAATCGCAAGAAGGGTCAAAGACCGCCCGGTGTTTTGGTACTCCCTCAAGAACGGCAAGGATCTTCCAGGCCTAGCAAAGGAGATGGAAAGATTCATTTCTCTTCTGAAACTCCAAAAAGATAAAAAAGATGAAGAAAAGAAGAAGAAAAAGAAGAAGAAGGAGAATGATGATGATAATGACCTGAGCAAGTCTGGCTCCAACTTACTTGATAGGCTCGTTTTGGCTCTAGATGGTCTTGATGCCCTGCTGGTAGTGGACGATTACTTCGAAGCAGAGGAGGAACTGGCAACCTTTGTGGAGGCACTGGTGCATCGTGCTGGCTCAATGAACTTGCACATGTTAGTCTCAATGCGCGATACCACACCGTTCTACTCTCGCTTCTACAGACGAGAGGAGCTTGAGCATGGTCTGGTAGTGGAGCTAGCACTCAAAGGCCTGGAACCCAAGTTCATGCCCTCATTGCTGCAAACCTCCGAGCTGGAAGAAGATGCGCTACGCAAGATCCACCTAATGACCAGAGGCCACCCGCTATCCCTTGTGCTCCTGCGGAACTGCGAGGATGTCAAGCTAAAGGGCCTCAAAGGCTTCACTCAAGAGGAAGTGAATTTGTTGAAGTTCCTAGCTGGGGTGAAAGAAGGAAACCTATAGGTGAAGGACAACAACCTTATCCAGCCCAAAGTAACAGGAATGGATGATTCCTTGGCTTTCTTAGAATGTTTTATTCATCTGTAGCCTCTGCCACGAGGGAATATTTCAGTTACCCAGATCATATTGCCCTCTATCGCATATACAGCTCTATAGGTTCCAATTCTGACCCTATACATTGGCGGTTTGCCTTTCTTTCCTCGCATTTTTTTGATGTCCAGACCAGCTCGTTTTCCTGTAGGTTTTTCTTTGAGCTTTTTGAGGGTGGTAATGATCCGCTTTTGGGTCTTCTTGTCTAGGGTTTCAAGAAAGGCAGTTGCTTCAGGGTGTAGCCTAATATCCCCAATCATGCAATATCATCCAGAGAAGCGAATTTGCTCTTCTCGGCTAGTCGCTTGTACTGGCGCCCCATGAACTCCTCATACTCGACTTCGCTGAGTATTCTGTTCAGTATCTCGTCGTAGGTCTCGCCCTTGTGGCCGAAGAGCTTGATCCTCTCCCTGGTTTCCTTGTGGATCGGAATGGTGGTAACTTCAGTCATTATCATCACTTATAATGGCTTATAACTGTCATAAGTACTTATAACCGCGCATAGGCTGAGGCGCAAACAGGAAGGTGAATAACCGGGGTATTATGCAGCCCGGGATCAATAATTAAACCTCTTATCATAATCTTTGTGGCTCATCCATTCAAGTATTATTGACAGGACAATAACTTCGTCCCTGGCTTATTGCAGCTGGCAATTCAAGGCATTGGATGGTGTGTCCTCCCTCTTCAGCGGGTTTCAAAACAACTGTAAATTCCATAGATCACACCATATTTACAATGTAGGCAGGAATATATAGCATCTCCTTAGCTTTTAACGTTGGATTGGGAACTCATTGGAGTCATTCCAATATCAAGAGAGGAATTCTATTTGTCAGTGTCATTCTCAATCCCCACGGAGCATAATATCTCATATATTCGGTTAAAACTCTCTCCAGAGAGGTTTTTTGCCAATATTCTTATTGTTCTATCTTTGGCTGTCTGTATTCTTATGAGATTTCCTTTATACCCTTCTTTTTTCATGTAGCGAACGTCAGAATACGGGATGAATAAATTATTCTTAAATACATGAGACCAGGGCTTCAATTCTCCTTCAATGCCACAGTCATAAAGTTTAATCCTGGAGATTCTTAAAGTCATTAAGAACATTGAAACTGTTATTAAAGGTAAAATAATGAATGCCACTAGAAACTTTTTATAACTTTCATAATCTACAATATCAGAAGAAATATTCTCGTATAGATAAAGAAATGAAATTGCTATTAACACTACAAATGAGGCTAACATAAACCCGATCTTTTTTAGAAGATAATGCCCTCTGGGTTCCTCAAAGAGCAACTCCCTTTTTTCCATCCCTATCTACCTCCTAATCTGAATGCCTTCTACCGAACTTCTTTTTGACGAGTTCATCCGCTACCTCTCCTCTGAGTGTGTCCAAATTTTCCAGCGTAATTCCCTTGGACTCCATTAGCTCTTTCAGGTCCCTCTGGATCATGTCTCGAATTGCTTCTCTGACTGCCTCGCTACGGCTCTTGTAGAATCCAGACTGTACCTTTTTATCTAAATACTCAAGGATGTTTTCCGTGACCTCAATGCTGATATTCATAATCTCACCATAAGGACATTCTATTAGCGGGCTAATAAATCTTTCGTGCCTTTTTGCGCCAACGTGAACGGCTTAAAAGCCCGCCTGTGGGTCATTCTCAGACAGTAATATTACCCACAGCGGCACCCTTTCAACCCTCCCATTTGTGGAATAATCATCTACCGTGAGGATATATCTTTTATAGTTTGGGTATGGAAAATCCTCGAATGCCTCCTCTTCTCTCTTATCTTCCTCTCCATAGCACACCTGTACAGCTATCCCAGGTCTGGGAATCACTATATCCACTTCGCGGTTTTCTTTCCAATAATAGATGGAGCCATATCTTCTTTTTAGCTCCAGGGCTGCGATGTTTTCCGCAACTCTACCTCTATTCCTCATCGGCTCCATGTTGAGACTGTTCGCAAGGCCAACATCTGTTGCATATATCTTTATCGGCCTATGTTCGCGCAGGCCTTCAGTGGTGGAATATGTCTGATGTTTGGTGTTAAAGAGGAGAAAAGAGCCTTCAAGGCATCTTAGATACTCCTTCACCGTGTCTACACTCAATCCAGCGGCATTGGAGATCCTTCTATAACTCAGGAGGTTCGAGATATTTCTCATAGCATATATCCCTAGGCTTTCCATCTTTGCAGGATTCCTGACACTAAGACGTAATAGCACGTCTCGATATAGTATGTCTCTAAAATATTCTCCCAACATCTCTTGACTGCCTATCCCGAGCACGGCCTCAGGAAAGCCACCGATTTTCATGTAATCATCAAGATGATGGAGTATTGAACCCTCTGCCTTCCTGTTCCTGGCCCAGGTCTCTTTGATATCTCCGCTGGTGTACTCAAAGCCCACAAAGTCCATGTACTCCTTGAAAGAGAGTGGATATACCTTAACGGTCATGTTCCTTCCAGTGAGCAGCGTGGAATAGTCCGAGGATACAAGAGATGAAGACGAGCCAGATACAACGAACTTGATCCCATCCTTGCTATCGTAGTGCCTCTTCACCCATTTCTCCCATCCGTCAACGTTTTGTATCTCATCGAGAAAAACATAACTTGCGGCGGCACCAGTTTCTCTTTTGTATGCCTTGAGCACGTCTTCTAGGACATTCTCGTACCCTATCAAGCGTTCATCATCTAGGTTCACATACAATATTTCATGGGGGTCCCTCTCCTTAAGCAAGTGCTCGATGAGTTGGTACATCAGTGTGCTTTTCCCGCATCTTCGTATCCCCACTATCGTGACCACATGGGGCATATCCAGGTATCTCTTTAACTGGGTAAGATAATCAACTCGCTTCACCCCTGCCAATTTATGTATGCTCTCTTTGTCTGTCCACCAGGGATTCCAATCGTAGAGAACCTCTTTCATACAACTTTATAGCACAGTGCTCATTAAAGAAGTTGTCGATTATACTTGACAAAAAAGCGGCGTAGTGTCAAACATACTTGACAAAAAGGATAGGCGGGGGTGCCTAGTGTGCAGGCCAAACTATTTTTTTGAATCCTTCTTTCGTTTACTATACATCCACAGCTCAAATAAAATAAGGAATATTAGAAGGGTACCTACCAGGATGGCTGATGGGATTATTACAATATTATAGGTAGTTTTAGCAACCCCTCCCAAATAAAACGACCCCATAATAAGAGATATTGTTGAAATAAACATTATTAGAACATATCTAAGGACCTTTAGA
>JAUVCJ010000301.1 GCA_030595765.1 Thermoplasmatota archaeon
ACACTTAAGTATTCCCGGCGCCTAATAAGTAATGTTCTCCTAGCGATCCTGAGACGGGATTCTGGAGATGAAGAGTTCAATTCCAAACCCCTTTCTTTTCTTTTTTTTTGAATACCTAGGCGTCATGCAGGGATTTTTCCCTCATGTTCTCAAAATGATACTCCAGTTCTAGTGGTGCATGTTATCATTTAGGACAAATGATTCCGGGTATCATCTCTAGTCAAAAATTCTCCAATCGCCCTATCTGTTCGGTTACTGACTTACGCTAGTTCCCAATGGGGCCAACACCGAATAAGCTGGTTATCAACCTGATGCTGGGATAGACCAGAACAAGTAACCCGGCGGCGGATGCCACTAGAACCACCCATACAAACACATTCCAGTTCATTATTTTCTTTCCATCGAATATTCCGAAAGGTATGAGATTGAAACCTGCCAATATTGAGTTGAACATTGCTCCGTAGAAAAAAGCTAGCCCAATGAGCCCTTTTCCATCTACAATAACAAGCAAAACGATGAAGATAGAGGCCATGATTATGTTCGTTAACGGGCCAAGGGCACTGACTATGCCGCTCTGTCTATTTGTCAGGTTCCCTCTTATCATGACTGCACCAGGTGCTGCCAGCAGGAATCCAAGAAGCGCCATGAACACCGCCATCATCAATCCCTGGGGTGACATCCTGAACTCTGCCCAACAACCATACTTCTGAGCCTGGAATTTATGTGCCAGCTCATGCATCAAGAATCCTGTGGACACTACAACCGTAGCTATCCCGCCACAGATTGCCCAGACCCAAATATTTGAGCTCATGTTCGTGAACATAATTGTCATGGCCAGTATCAGGGCTCCCATTGCGATCAACAGATGCCGGATCTCTAGAGAGCTGAATTTGCCAGTTTTTTCTGCAATTGGTGCCATGTATATCCTGCCCTCATGGTCCAGGTCGTAGCTAACAGAGAACGTATGGTCGTCTTTCATTGAATTTCCTTTCCTGCTAACTTTTCAAATGTGATCTTTATGAAGTCCTTGATGGCCTCATCGCCTAAATGGCCTTCGTTCTTAAGTCTGTCTGGGTCGAGCTTACCTCCAGCAGAATGGGAATGCCCTCCAGCAGAGCCGAACCTGCCGAATCCCCTTTTAAAGGCAATGCCGAGCTCCATGCCATGTTTTCGGCTCCTGGCTGATAGGTGAAAGTCAGACCCCATCTTTGCGCAGACCAATGAGGACTCCACTCCCATCTCTGTCAAAAGAGCCTCGGCAACTTGAGGAAGCACGTCACGGTCATCCAATCCATCAAGGAACGCAGTACTGACTCCCTTGACGACCGTCCTGTTTGAAAGACCCTGGCCCAGTGCATCAAGTGCACTGCTTGACATGCTTGATTGCTCCAATTCCTCTATCGTGCCCAGGTCTGCCAGTATGGTCAGGAATGCAACAGCTCTAAGGTCTGCAGGAGAAAATTGTTTTAGAAACCCTTTTGTGTCGGTGCGTATGCCATAGAGCAGAGCGGTTGCCAGTGTTCTGGATATTGGAACTTTCAGATGCATCAGATGGAGTGTAAGCAAT
>JAUVCJ010000122.1 GCA_030595765.1 Thermoplasmatota archaeon
AATGTTTTCTATCTCTGCTGAGACCATTGACACCATAGAGCAGGCGAAAGAAAATGGGCATCGGGTGGTCGTTGTAGGCACAACCACCATGAGGGCGTTGGAAACTGTGTATAATGAACCTACCCCCCAACCTGGAGACTACACCACTGGCATCTTCATGTACCCCGGGCATGAATTCAAATCCCCTGCTTCAGGCTTCATTACCAATTTCCATCTTCCACGTTCTACCCTGCTCATGCTGGTAAGTGCATACATGGGTCGTGAGATGATCCTGGACGTATACCAAGAGGCCATATCCAAGGGATATCGGTTCTACAGCTTTGGAGATGCAATGATGATGATGGGCAGCTCCCAGGATTGGGCGCAGGCAGGCTCGCCTCTTGAAAAGGAGTGCACTGAGGCCAATGGTGGTGCCTCTCTTGAAAAGAAGTGTACTGAGCCCAATGCTGGTGCCCCTCTTGAAAAGGAGCATGTTGAGGCCGGTGGTGCCCCTCTTGAAAAGAAGTGCACTGTGGTCAATGGTGACGACTCCTCAGAAAGCCAGCGTATTGAATTGGGCCTCAATGGGGGCGTCAATTAGTTGTTTGAAGTTATCAGCACAGATCCAAGAACCAGTGCTAGATGTGGGATATTGCATACCGCTCATGGTGCGATCAAGACCCCCATGTTCATGCCTGTTGCCACAAAGGGAACCATAAAGACACTTTCCCCTGAGCAGGGTTTTTCAACTGGTGCCAGGACCATTATCAGTAACGCCATGCTTTTATCATTACGGCCAGGTTCTGATCTGATTGGCAAAAATGGTGGTTTGCACAAGTTCATGAACTGGCCTGGGTCCATCTTCACCGACAGTGGAGGATTTCAGGTACTCAATGATGAATTGCGTGTCAAGGTAACAGATGAGGGAGTCCTTTTTAAATCTCCATATGATGGGCAAAAGCAGATGCTGACCCCAGAAGTTTGTTCACACATTCAGGAGGAGATCGGGTCTGATGTTGCGATGGTGTTGGATGACTGTCCCAAGTATGGTCTAGGCTACGAGGGGACTGCTGTGTCGCTTGAGAGGACCCTAAGATGGGCCAAGCAGTTCAAGGAGGCTCATTCTCGGCCTGAGCAGATGGTATTTGCCATAACCCAGGGAGGTGTATTTGAAGAGCTCAGGGCAAGGAGCGCACAGGTGCTTTTGGATATGGATTTTGATGGGTACGCTGTTGGTGGGCTGTCCATTGGCGAACCTAAAAGTGAGATGTATCGGGTTCTTGAAAGCCATGTCAAAGACCTCCCTGCAAATAAACCCCGATACCTGATGGGTGTGGGGTCTCCAGAAGACCTGCTCAAATGCATTGCCAGAGGGATAGACATCTTCGACTCGGTGTTCCCAACTCGCAATGCCAGGCACAATACCATCTACACCAGCAACGGCAGGCTGAACATCGGCAAGGAAAAATATTCCCAACAGGTTGGGCCATTGGACGAGGGTTGTGGCTGTGAGGCTTGTTCCAATTATTCATTCTCCTATGTCAATCACCTGCTAAGGGAGCATGAGATTTTTGGAATGACACTAGCTTCAATACATAACCTACATTTTTTGATGAATATGCTGGACGAAGCCCGGGACGCAATCGGGAATGGAACGTTCACAGAATATTCTCGTCAGTTCCTGGATGCATACGAGAAATGATCCCGGTTAGTTTACGAATATTGAGCTCTCCTTCCAGTGTTATGCATACTTGCACTGCTGGTGAATTTGTGCCCAATAAGTATTTAGAATGATCTCGGTGTATACAATCTAGAATTTGGCAGAGGCCAGTGGGAATTAAATAACAATTAAGGCTCCTCTATAGATTATTATAGATTAGCCTATGAACTAGGCTGGGTGCTGGGGCATATGGTTTCGGCTGAAATACTTCTGTGATTAACGGCGTACATTGACCCATTGGCCATATATTTTGATTCGTGTTTCGCGCAGTCCATTCAAACCTACATAGTATTCCGTATCGCCCATTCTCAGTTTCATTTATGTTTCCCTCGAGTGTCGTTATGAGTTCTAACCATGCACTTTGTGCAGTTTAGTGGCTGTTCTCATCTCGTCACTCATCTTCTCTCGACTTGCCATGTATTCCTCCAATGTATCACAAGGGGCTCCAAATGTACACAGGGGGCTTTCATATTTGGCGCAGTACAACCCTTCTTCTATGAGATCTGGGCACTCGCTCAACTTGCGTTTAGTTTCCCTGAACACATAACATTTGTCCTTAATGCATCCAAATCCCTCGTATGGGCCTGTGCACCATCCGTTTGAATCTTGAAGCCTGCAGTTCATGGCAAATCACCTCTGATGGGTTTTCATAGAACATTGTGTCTATGGCATGAATTCCTTAAACACCCATGCTAGAGTAGCATCCCGCTAGGATTGAATAAGGCGCTCCTGATATATATCTTTTGTTCCAAAATGTCGTATAAGTTGTTTGATTTTTGGTCAATAATTAAAACAATCATTGTAATAAAAAAAAAGTTGCCAGTATATTAATATATTCATACTCTTGAATTCATTTCAGTCCCCAGTTCATTATTCTAGAACTATTCTTTTTCTAGACCTTGCTTAATGTGAGCATACTATGCCGATCTCATCTTGGCCTGGTATTCGGATGGTTGCCATTGACTCGTCCTTCCTCAACTTAAAACCTTTGAATTAAATATTTTAGAGCGCCATTGGTGGCTTGTAATCGGGGAAAAGATTAATAAGGAAGCCTCTCAATGCGGAGCCGATTCCTCCAATATTTCTTGATGATGGCCATGACAGACCCGGACAAGTCCCTTGATGAGGGCAAAAACGAAAGCGAAAAGCTCGATACGCCGGTTCCTACAGAGAAGGCTAGTTCCTCCAAAAAAACTAAATCAGATTCTAAGGCCATTGAGGATAATTCTGCTGATAACGCCGAGGATGCTCCTAAGAAGGTGTCTAAGACTGCTGGCAAGAAAACAGCAAAAGGCACCTCCAAAAAGACTACCAAGGATACGGCAAAGAAGCCTACAAAGAAGTCTACAAAGGATAGTCCCAAGAAGTCAACTAAGGCGGCCAGCAAAAAGGCTAGTAAGGACGCCGACAAGGATACTGCTAAGGACTCCCCTAAGAAGGCTTCCAAAGCACCTGGCAAGAAGAAATCCAAGGATACATCCAAGACCGTGGCTGAAGATAAACCCGCTGACAATCCTGATGACTCTCCGGAAAAGGCCGTCAAGGATGGGGATGAGGCTGATGCCACCTCCGATGCGCTTGAAGAGGTTATCGACCCTGCGAAAGTCCAGCTTGCAGCCATGGAGGAGGCGACAAAGGACCTGTCAATGGCCGAGATCGAGGCGAAGAGGTCCAAGCTTAACAGGCAGGCCGAGATACACAGGTCTACCCGTGACAAACTGAATGCCGAGGCGCGCAAATGGGTGGAGGAACGCGATAAGCTCAATGATCAGGTTCGTAAACTGGTTGATAGGGCCAATGCCCACAGGGAAACACGTGACCAGCTCAATGTTCAGGTTCAGACATCCAAGCAGGACAGGGAAGAGTGGAATACCAAAGCCCTGGAGTACATGGCTCAGGTTAACCATTTAAAGCGAAAATACCTGCCAAAGGATGGGACTTCACTGTCAAAGCTCAAGAGGGAGCGTAACGCACTGGAGTTCAGGCAAATGACCCAGGTGCTCAAGGCAGACAAGGAAAAGGCGCTTATGGAGCAGCTTGGACAGATCCAGAGGCAGATCAAAGAGCGCGAGGGAATTCTAAACGATAACAGCGATGTCACCACGACAATGGCTCTGGAGCGTGAGGCCAGGGATAAGGCTGAGGAAGCTCATCGCATGGTCGGTGTCAATGCTGACATGGCTCAGGTGGAGCATGATAGTATGCTCGAGTTGTTCTTTGAGAGGGATAAGGTTCGTAAAGAGGCTGACAAGGCTCAGGAGAAGTTCATCGAGGCCAAGATGGCCTCGGACGAGGAGCACAAAAGCCATGTTGAGATCATTACCCAGGTTCATGACATTGATAAGATCCTGACTGGTATCCATCAAAGGAAAACCCGCGCCCGCAAGGACAAGGAAGAGTCAGTGGCAAAGGCCGTAGCTGATGATGTCTTCGGAAGGTTCAGGGCTGGTGAGAAACTTTCTACCGAGGATCTTATGATGTTGCAGAAGGCCGGTTTCCTCTAAACATGACCCGAGCCAGACACGAAGTTGATCTTGCGCGAAGTTGGCTTTGCACGAAAATAATCTTACATGTTACATGAGTATTCTTACATGAGAAGATTACATGAGCATTCTTACATTAGAAGATTACTTGATAATTTCATGATTATATGAGAATGTTCAGTATTGATGCAAACAGAAACCAATCTCACTCAGGAGGCTTGGTCTTTTCAATGTGTTTAGAATCCAGCTCCCATTTGTAGTCAGGAAGTTCATCCGCTCTTAGCCTTATTATCTCTCCTGCCTGGAACTTCCTAGCATTTGCCCAATTCGTGAACTTCTTATTAACTAGGTACCAACCAGACCCACCTTCATTCGTCTGGCTTGTCCTTTCTCCGGGGTGAGTTAATTCCAGGCTTCGATACTCGGTGTAGTTTCCCTTGTAGGTGGTGAGCATTCCTCCACGAAGGTCGAAGATGCGATTTGCAACAGCATCAAGGAAGTATCTGTCGTGCGATGCCATTATGACTGTGCCCTTGTAGGATGACATGGCAGATTCCACAGCCTGTCTTGATGGTATGTCCAGATGATTCGTGGGTTCGTCCAGGAACAGCAGGTTGCATGGAGACACTACAAGTTTGAGGATGGCAAGACGGGCTCTCTCTCCACCTGAAAGAATGTCCACCTTGTTGTTCACCATTGAGCCTCTGAATCCGAACCGCCCAAGTAGGGATTTTGCATCGCTTTCATGGAGATTGTCCACAACCTCCTGCATCTCCTCAATGAGGCTGCTTCCGGGGTTCAGTGACAGATGACCCTGATCAAAGTACCCGATCTTCAGGACGCGGCTCATGAATATCTCTCCCTCGTCCAAATTTTCAGCCCCATGAAGGATCTTGAGCAATGTGGTCTTGCCACATCCGTTCGGGCCTATCAGACCTATCTTATCTCCTGCCTCCACTTCAAACTCCACGTCATCCATTAGAACCTGGGAGGCAAATGCCTTCTTGAGACCCTTGGCTTGAGCAACAATTCTTCCACCAAATTCCGTCTGCCCAAACTTGAAGTTCACTACTCGCTTGTCCAGCAAGGGGTCTGTTGGAGCCTTGATACGTCTCATCCTTAGAAGCTTGGAGCGGATCTGGGCATCGAACCTGTTTCTTGCCTTCATCTTGGCAATCATCTTGGTGGTCTTTTTTCTCTCACTGCTATATCTTTCTCTGGCCTTTCTGTTCAGCTCATCCATGGCTTCCTTTTGTTCAACGTAATCGGTAAAATCGCCTTCGTAGACCCGTAGTCGAGAATCCACGATCTCGAAGATGCGATCCACAGTATCGTCAAGCAGATACCGGTCGTGGGAGGTCAGTATAACTGTGCCATTGAATTCATGAATGAACTCCTCAAGTTTTTCTATAGAGGCAATGTCCAGGTGATTTGTGGGTTCGTCAAGAAGCAGAACATCCAATCCCTCTGCAAGTGCCATCAGCTTGCCCAGAGATACTTTTCTTCTTTCCCCTCCACTTAGGTCAGCAATGTGCTTTTGCATGTTAAGCTCTCCAAAGGAGAGGTCTTTTAGAGCCTCAATAGCTCTAGTCCTGTAGGCATTGGAATCGAATCTGGCAACCTCTTCCTGCAGCTCGTTGTATTGGGCAAGCACATCCTTGTAGCTTTCATCCTCGTAGAGTTTCGGATCTGCCAGTAATTCGTTTAGCGCTTCTAGATCATCATGTACTTTCTCAAGATAATCTGAAGTTCCTAGTTCGTCCCATATGGTTCTCTGAGAATCCCGGGTCTGGTGCTGTGAGAGCACTCCGATCCTTAAGCCTGGTTTAATGGCTAAATCTCCCATGTCTATGCCTTCTTGACCTAGAATGATATTGAAGAGTGTGGATTTTCCAGTGCCGTTCCTGCCAACCAGACCTATTCTGTCTCCTTCATTGATCTCAAAGATCGCATTGGAAAGGAGGTGTAATCCTCCGAAGGATTTGGAGATCTCGCGGGCCGATATTATGGGGGCCATAGATTCGCGGGATACAATGCCAAAGTGTTAATGGTTTGGATTGTGCAAGATTTTGCATGCTTGTGCAATCATGTCAAAATATGCGCTTATTCCTCCTTCTTTAACTAATCAGCTTATGTATATATCCATAGATAAATAAGACAACCTTTTTTAAAGGGTAAGCGTTATAATCCATAAGCCTCCAGCAGCTTGTTGGGCAGGCTTACTAGATTCCACAGGGGGGAATCAATTGAAGAAGAAATCATCCTCCAAATCAAAGCACCAGAAAAAAGTTGAACCCACAGACGACATTGATGAGGTCTTGGAACCTGCTAAAGGGCAGGAGACCATAGAGGAACAAACCCCTGCTGAGGGTGATTTTGAGGAATATGAAGAAGTAGGCCAGGATGGCGAATTCCAGGAAGTTGAACAAGAGCAGGTCCAGGAAGTTGAACAAGACCAGGATCTGGAAGAGGATACTCAAATTAACGAAGAGGATGAGGGTCACGAAGAAGTCATCGAGGCCGATTCTGATGCCATATCCGAAGAGTTTGAAGAGGTTGATGCTGTAGAGGGGGAAGAGCCTGTTGGGGATGTGGAACCAACTGATGGCATTGATGAATCCGAGGAAACTATCGAACCTGAAGCTAATTTAGAGTCTGAAGAGGGTGTAGAATCCGAGGGTGTTACTGAGGCTGAGACTGATAATGCTAATGAGGCTGAGACCGAGGCCGATCAAGAACTTGAGGGTGATGAGCGTGATGAGCGTGATGCTGAGGCCACTTCTGATACTGGTGATT
>JAUVCJ010000015.1 GCA_030595765.1 Thermoplasmatota archaeon
CTCACTCAAGCGAAGCATCTGACCTCCCCACGCCATGCGCTCCTGCGCTGAGCCTTCAGGCGCTTTGCGCCCTCCCCCTTCTGCTCGGAGCTAGCGGTTCCTCTCAATGTAGTTGATCCAGGAACCTAAAAGAAAAGTCACATACTCCGCCCTAAAGGATTGACTTCGCTCAACATAAAGTTTCGCTTGCCAACTTGGTTGCGGTGCTCTGGCCTATTCGTCCAGCGCTCCTCACTCAAGCGAAGCATCTGTCCTCCCCACACCATGCGCTCCTGCGCTGAGCCTTCAGGCGCTTTGCGCCCTCCCCCTTCTGCTCGGAGCTGGCGGTTCCTCTCAATGTAGTTGAGCCAGGAACCTAAAAGAAAAGTCACGTACCTCGTACTAAAGTACGAGGCCTGTACGCACACACACATGCACGCTATTGCATATATATATGCGCGGCGTTTTGTAGTTTTGGGTGGGTATGCGCTCATTTCTGCCTCTCTTTTTGTTCTCAGTCCTTTGTATTTCTCTTTCTCTTCCGCTCTTCTTGATGCTCTTTGGGTGTTAGCTTGCGGTACTTGTCGGTTTTATTGGTGCTGCGCTTGCCTTCGGGTGGGTGGAGGGTGGATCGGTGGCGGGCTCGCACTTTCGTTTCTCCTCTTTTTTCTTCTTTTCCTTCTCCGCGCCTCCTTTCTATCTGCTCTCTTGCCTTTTCCAGCGCTTCAAGCCTTCCTTTAACGTTTCTTCCGCCTTGATTCCGAATGTACTTTTCAACCACTTCAAAACCCTGGCCAACACTCCCATGATAAACACTCGGCGCCCACAAAGCATTTGGACACCATTCAACAAGAGAAGGAAACCTCTTTCTCAACTCCTTGCTACTCCTGCCCTTGACCATCATCGCCAACTTGCTCAAGGAATACTTAGGCGGATACTGAACGAACAGATGCACATGGTCTTCCCCAACTGCAATGTCAATGACCTCAACACCAAGCTCCTTACAGATCCGTTTGATTACCCTTTCACAACTCTCACCGACCTCACCAACCAACACCTTCCCACGAAACTTCGGAGAAAACACCATATGATCCGTCAACAACGACACAGTATGTCTATCCCTTCTTATTTCTCTCATCAATCCATGAACAACAGCAACAAAGATAAACGTTTTTCATTAAAAATGAGCAAGACATATTGCGCCCTTACCCTCAGGGCACCATGTCCTGCCTGTAACCTTCAGCTGTTTTCCATCTAGACCGCCATTGTCACTCCAAGCAATTTTTTTGAAAGCCTCTTTGTGCAGTCGCTCTTATACTGAGCATTGTAAACAGCTGCTGAAACGATGCCTCTTATCAACACCTTCAACTCGGTCTCATCCAGCTTATCGAACGGCTTTGGTAGTGAGTTGATCTTTTTCCTGACCACGAACTGACCCATTGGACCAGCATACTCCATGACTAGGCTTTCGATCTCGTGTTGCAGTTCTCTATCCATTTGCAACACCTACTCTTTCATCATTTCCATTGCAAGCTTGACACTGTTTATCATTCTGTCAAAGGACTCTCCCAAATCCCCTATTTCATCACTTCTCTGAATGTTCAGGAACTCAACTTCCTTGTTTCCCGAACTTATCTCGTCTGCGGCTTTTGTCATCATCCGTATGGGTGATGCAATGTTATTCGAAAGCCAGGCTGTGAATATCAATCCGAACACAACTGAGCTGACCATTGCGACCAACAGCAGCACCTTTGACTCCTCTAGCTGTGTTTCCAGGCTCATGATGTGGTGATCCATCTCGCCTTTTGCATCGTTGACCACTGTCAGAACAGAAGCAGTGAAAACAACAACTTGTGCATCCAGGTCCTCGACCTTTTCGTCAAGCTCAACCATATCCTGAGCCTCTTTAGCAACAACGATGCCGTCAATGATGCCATAAAAACTGGATGTATCTGCCTCTATGCCATCAAGAACTGCCGAAGTAAACAGACCGGATGCTTTCATCTCGGCCAGGTCCACCTCGACTACTTCCTTGAACTCCGCTATCTCCTCAAGTGCCTCGTCCTCGTCATTTATGTAGCACATTACAAAGCCGTGAATTGCGTAGACATTTGTCCTAAAATCCATTGCCGACTTTGTTCCTTTCCAGTATGTATCGCTCATTTCTTCCAGGTGCGAATCCATGTTGGAGTTGACATATAGTGCTGTCAATCCTACAAGAGATACCAGAAGGGTCATGACCACAAAACCAACCAATAGTTTCTTTCTGATGTTCATGGTGTTAACCTCATTTTATAAAACTCAATAGAGGGTTAATGTTCTTGCAATTTATACTTATCGTATACCGACATTAACTATTTCGTCATGCAAAGTGTAATAAATAAAAAATAGAAGTACTAAAAATGACGCCAAAATCTCACACAAAAAAAGGCCAGTGCAACCGATTTCGATCTTAAGGGCATCGAGGATACTGTGGTGCGGGTTGCCAACAAGGTAATTCCTGATGCAGTTCACCTTCAGGTGCAAAAAGAGATCGAGCTATTGGAGGAAAAATACGCAAAAAAGAAGGGTTTATTCTCTTTTAGCAGACTTTTTCCCACATCCATCACCCACGTATATCTCGTCACCGAGACTGGCAACCTGATGGCCTTTGGCTCCAGAAAAGAAGAGGATGCAGATGCCGACATCATGGCAGGGATGTTTACAGCAGTGCAGAACTTCATAGAGGATGCCTTTGTGGAGGAAGGGAACAAACAAGGATTAGAGCGCATCAGCAAGGGCAACCTGACAATGCTCATCGAGAGGATGCCACCAGTCTACCTTTTGACGATAATCAGCGGAAAGGAGCGCCCTGACATCAGGATGTCCATGAAACGTTTCCTATCTAGGCTCTTTGATGAGTATGGTGATATCATGAAGAACTGGGACGGCGACCTGGACGAGCTTACCGAGATCAAAAAGCGCGTTGGTAATTTTGCTCACAACACCTATATGTGATCACTCTGGAAAAACTATCTGTTTTAACAATTCCTCACTCAGAGCTGGATAATTTCAATATCCATTCTCCTTATCGCGAACGATTTCTTCTGCATTTTCATCTATCTCATACATTTCCAACAGCTTGTCTGCCCCTTCCTTTTCCATCAATAGCATTGTGCCGCTGAAAAGACAATCCTTGCATTTGTCCCGGGGGCCTGAACCTGTAGTGCTGGTAAATGTGATGTTTTGGCTCAAACATTGAGGGCAAACTTTTACTTCCATAGGATCTCACATCTTGTAGCAATACTTTCTGATAATATAATCGCAGATTCTAATCGCAGGTGCGGGTATGTGCTGTGAACTTAGATTCTTTTCTCCTGTAAATCCTTTGCTGTTGATACAATTTTCTTCAATACTTTCACTCACCCCCCTAATCCCTTTATATCCCTTACCGGTTATACTCCAATTCCGGGTCAAATGAGCTCGAAGTCGTTGCTGTGCGCGGCCTTCGGAGGACCCTGAAACAAGCAGCACAGGAGGAATGAAAATGGAAAAAAACCAACTTGCACCCCACGTAGAGGATATATCCCGGGTGCTCGGAGACAAAGTGAGCGTTGAAGAGATCGAGCAGAAATTGAATAGTTATCTTGACACATACCGGGTTCCACTCGGTACTGCCAAGCACATGCTCGTGAAGAAATATGGGGGGTCCCCTGCTGATCTGGGGATCGCAGTGACCAAGACCATCACAGAACTTTTGCCAAACGACCAGAGTGTTGACATGATCTGCAGATTTGTATATGTCGAGCACAAAGAGGTCAATGTCAAGGGAGAGCCCAAAGCAATTGTTAGCGGTATCATCGGGGATCCGACCGGCACCGTACCTTTTACAGCATGGGAAACCCAAGGGTGGGCATTCGAGAAGGGTGACGTTGTCAAGGTCCAAGGAGCCTACACAAAGGAATGGCAGGGTCAGATACAGGTGAATTTTGGCACACGCACTTCAATAGATAAGGCACCTGAAGGCGCATTGCCTCCGTATACTCCTGGAGCCGGTTCTGGAGCTGGCCAGGAGTTGACCCTAAACCTGCTCAAGGAGGGAGTCAGGGGTCTTACCACTACCATGCGGATACTGGAGCTTGAAGAGCGCAAAGTTGCGGTTCAAGGTGTGGACAAGACCGTCTTCAGCGGCATCGCCGCCGACTCCACCGGGAAGGTGCAATTTACAGCCTGGTCAGACCTCGGACTTGAGGTGGATGCTGTTGTCAAGGTCCAAGGTGCCTACGTCAAATCATGGCGGGGAATACCGCAGTTGACCATGGACGACTCCATGCAGATAGAACTGCTGGAAAAGAGTGTTCTCCCCTCAATGTCCGAGCTTAACACTTCCACACTCTGGGACATCGCATCTTTGGCCAAAATGGGCGGGGCATGCGATCCACTCGTCCAGGGTATCCTGATCGACATCCGTGCCGGTTCGGGCCTGATATTTAGATGCCCAGAATGCCACCGTGTGCTTCAGAAAGGTGTCTGCCGACTTCATGGTGAGGTTAGTGGAGAACCCGACCTGCGCATCAAGGCAGTGGTGGATGATGGCACTGGTGCCATTACAGCAGTGCTTGGCAGGGAAATTACAGAGAAATTGCTTGGCAAGGACCTAGATGCCTGCCTTGCAGAGGCCAAGGAGTCTTTTGGCCAGGATGTCATCGCAGACCAACTGGTTGATCAGCTCATTGCCAAGTCAGTTCAGACTCATGGCGACGTCACCAGCGACGATTTTGGGTTGATGATGGTGGCCAGAGACCTGGACTTCGTGCAGATCGATGTTCAGGCAGAGGCTAGGAAGATGCTTGAAGAAATGGAGGTGGTAACATGAGCGGCAGGGAAATGGCCTGGCGTGTATTCGCTTCTGAATACAATGCTTCAACCATGAGCGTGACTGGCGAGGAGGAGCGAAGCCCCTCCTACGTCATCACCCCACTGGGAGCCCGGATCAACAGGCTCTACATAGTAGGGGTGCTAACTGAGATCGAGAATGTAGGCAGCGAGATGGAGCCCATGTGGCGAGCCAAGGTGTCTGACACCTCTGGTGAGTCGTTTTACATATCTGCAGGGCAGTACCAGCCAGAGGCAGCAAGGGTTATGGCCAAGCTCAAGGCACCTACATTCGTTGCCATCATAGGCAAGACTCGGACGTATACCCCGGAAGACGGGGATCAGATGTTCGTGTCAGTTCGGCCTGAGGTTGTCAAAGAAGTAACAGAGAAGGAGCGAGAGCAATGGGTTCTGGAGTGTTGCAAGGGTCTGCGTACCAGGCTGGATGCCAGAGAAGAGGCCATGCGCATGGCAGCACCCTCTGTGGAGGAGTTAATGAAGCTTAACTTCAGCCAGACCCTTTCAGAGGGCGTGGTATTGGCAAGCGAGCACTACCAGGAGGTGGACACTGACCCGTACAAGAACCTCCTTCTTAGTGGTTTGATGTTCTTCCTGCCAGAATACAAGGACGAGCGGGGCCTACTTGGCCCCCTCCCCTCACGCTCGAGTCAGGTAGAGCAAAGACCAACGGCTCCAGCGAACACCAGCGTTCAACAGATTGCTGATGCGCAACCAAAATCCGACCTACAACCCCCCAAAACCGAGAAGATGCCTGATGGCGCGAAGAGTGACAATACCGATGCTGAGGCGCAACTACTACAGATCATATCCGACCTTGACACTGACGTCAATGGTGCCTCATGGGATGATATGTTAGAAAAAGGCAAAGCTAGCGGCTTCTCGCAGCTCCAGGTAGAGGAATTGACCAACGAGTTGCTGGACAAAGGACTCATATATGAACCTGTGCTAGGTCGCATCAAGAAGATTTGATCCGAACCAGTTCATTATGGGCAACCTTGGGCAAATGACCAAGGCAAATATGTTCTAGGCCACAGCATGAATATCTCGTCCAGGCTCCCTAACCCTGGTCACAAAAAGTATTTATCCCTTATTGCCCTGCCCAGAGCAGGTGAGTCAATTGATGGACCTAATACAGGGAAAAATCGATAAGTTCAACAAGAAAGCGGCTACTGATGAAAAGCTCGCAAAAGAGCTCGAAGGGGTAGTGCGCAAGGTTCAATTCGATATCGGAGATGATGTTGTTTATAAATGCATCCTGCAGAACTCCCGGATAAATGATTTACAGGTCGGGTCTTTTGATGATCCAGACATGCGGGTTGTATCGGATATGGATACATTGACCTTGGTTCTTAAGGGTGAGATGAGCCCCATGAAGGCATGGGCCACAAAGAAGATCCGGATCAAAGCTTCTATTGATGACATGCTCAGGCTCAGAAAATTCTTTTCGTGAGATCCATGCCAATACATTCAATCGGTGCAGATTTGCACGATTCAAACATATATCTTGTGGAGGGGCCGGATGGCTTTTTCCTCGTGGATGTCGGGACTGGTGGCAACCATGAGAAAGTCGTGGGTAGGATCAAAGAAATTACACCCCTTACAGACATCTTGGCACTGGTGCTGACCCATGGCCATTATGATCATGCAGGCGGAGTCAACAAAATGAGAGAAGAGCTTGGGGGTGTCAGGATTCTAGCATCAGAACCGGCAGCTCTAATTCTTCAAGATGGCGATGATTCTCGCATAGGTGGCTGGCTGTTTGGCCAGAGTGCGGAACCCATTCCAGACATAGAGGTTCTAGAACCGGGTAGTAAAAGGTTCATGGGACTTGAGCTGGAGATATTACCCACACCTGGTCATTCAGAGGGCTCTATCTGCCTCTATCACTCAGGCTCAGGAAGTCTGGTTTCTGGCGATACAATATTCACTTTCGGCGGCGTGGGTCGTTGGGATCTCCCCGGTGGCAACCTTTCCCAGCTTGTTGAGTCTATAGTTATGCTTTCCAAGCTGGAGGTTCGCAAATTATATCCTGGACATTTTAATCCTGTTGAGGATCAGGCCATGCGGCATGTTTTTGAAGCAATGGCAGCCATTGAGAGGTACCAGGGGGTTTAATTTCTGAGGGTTCTTGACGTTGGGAAATGGCTTTCCAGGCCTGATCTCACTGTTGTACTGGAGCATCTTGCAAGAGGAAAGGTGATCATTTACCCCACCGATACGTTGTATGGCCTAGGTGCGGACCCACTGGATTCAGACGCTCTTAAAAAAATATGGCAGCTCAAGCAGAGGCCAGAGGGAGAGCCCATTGCAATTGCGCTTCCGGGTTTTAAACAGATGGATGAAAATTTTTACATGGACAGGCTGGAGAAGGCGCTAGCCCTTCATTTCCTGCCAGGGCCTCTTACGCTCCTGCTGAAGCCAAGGTCAGCGTTACCAGAATTGCTGGTGCCAGACAGCGGGAGAGTTGGAGTTCGAATACCTAGATTTCCTCCCATGGTCAGACTACTTCAGGATATAGGGATGCTCACTGCAACCAGCGCCAATATTCATGGCTGTCCTGCTCCCCTCAATGTAAAGGAGGCAATCGAACAGTTTGGAGATTCTATCTCCCTTGCACTGGATGCAGGCGAACTTCCTGGCGTTCCATCCACTGTTGTGGTTGTGGAGGATGGAGGGATAAAGGTTATAAGAGGAGGGGCAATCCCTAGCGTTGACCTAGACCGGTTTGTCCAGACTCTAAATGACATATGAACAAGGTTGAAAAACCCTGAAGAATGGATGGATACGATTTACTGGGGTATGAAGAGAAGATGTGCAAGTTTGGAAAACTACCCCGAATAAGCGCTGAACAAGATTGAAAGAGACGGTGAAGGAAAGATGAACGAGAATACTCTGCACAAGGTTCGAACCGCTGGCAAGATCGCAGGAAAAGCTCGAAATTACGGGTTAGAACTGATCCATGTCGGTGTTAGCTACCTTGAGGTGGCTCGCAAGGTTGAGGCTTTTATTGAGAGCAAAGGCGGTAAGCCTGCATTCCCAGTCAATATTGCGGTCAATAATATAGCAGCACACTACACACCTACCCATGATGACGAGTTATTATTCAAACCCGGAGACATAGTCAAACTGGATGTGGGTGCCCATGTGGATGGCTACATTGGGGATACTGCTGCTACTGTTGAGGTGGATAAAAATGACAACTCCATCCTGCTTAGAGCATCAAAGGAGGCGTTGGAGGTGGCAATCGACATGATACGCCCTGGCACTAAGATTAGAGACATCGGTGCCGCAGTAGAACGAACCATCATGAGCTATAACCTCAAGCCAATCGAGAACCTGACCGGCCACTGCATGGAGCGTTATAACCTTCACACCGGCCTCTCTGTCCCCAGTGTTGACGACCATTCTGAGAATGTCATCAAGGAGGGTGCGGTTCTTGCTATAGAGCCTTTTGCCACCAATGGTGCAGGCCAGGTAGGCGGGCATAAGCCCGGTAACATCTACAAGTTCGTGAGAATTCGCGATGCTAGGTCCAAGGAAGTTAGAGCTCTAATGGAATACATACAGGAGAGATACTCCTCCCTACCATTTGCCCAGCGATGGTGCCACCAGATGGACAAGCGCTCAGGCCTCCACCTGAAGAAAATGGCGAAGATGGGCTCAATCACTTCTTACCCAATTCTCAATGATATCGGCGGCGGCCTGGTCTCTCAACACGAGCACACCGTTCTGGTCCTTAGCGACGGCGTAGAAGTTCTAACATGATTTCCTATAGGCTCTAAGCGATGGCGCGAAGTTCGGACTTATTTGTGCTCGGCTCTTAGCGATTGCGTAGAAGCTCTGACATGATCTCAGGATAGGCTCTTAGCAATGGCGCGAAGTTCGGGCAAAATCCCTGATATGCTCAGTGCTCTCAATAATTCATCTTAAGCATATCTCTTGCTTTTGGAGTAAGCCATGCCAGTTATTATGAACATCACCAGTACCAATATGATTATAGGGCTGAGTGCAGCAATCGACTCCATCAGGCGCGTACTTGAATCTGAAGACACTGATGCATCGATCGTGACATCCTGGGAGAAACTGCCTTCTTGAACACCTACAGTAAGTGTCAACGGATAATCTCCGGGTTCCAGGTTGCTACCAGCCTGTATGGTGATGTTGAGAGTTATAACGGAGCCCACTGTGAGTGCCTTGGTGAAAGGCAATTCATTAGCATCTGCAGTTATGATCCAGTCCTCTGAGGTGGTGCCAGTGTGATCCAGAACGAGAGTTACTAGCATGTTGCCAGTATTTTCCACTCTCAGGTTGAAGGAGTTTGAATCACCGGCAACCAAGGCTGTGGTGGTGTCAGTAGGGATCATGCTCAAATCCATTACCTCGGCGACCTCCACCTCTACCTGAATGGTTGCGTAGTTTGTTGTGTCCTTTATCGTGGCTGTTATGGTAAAATCGTAATCATCAGGCAGTGTATTCATGTTGGTAGGCCTAGCCTCTATCGTGACGTCCTTATAGGAATCTGCATTAATTGCCAGGTCAAGGTTGTTATCGATTGTAGGTGATGTGGCACCTGATGCGCGCATCCTGTAATCCCAAGTTGAGCGTAATGTTGAGTCTGGGACTATGGTCAGATTATACATCTGTGAGGTGCCAGCAGTGTTACTGACCCGTACAGTAAATGATGCGTAATCCGAGTTCGGGTCGGTTCCATCAGTTGCATCAGTCCGAAGCTCCAAAACTACTCCTGAGGTGATGTGGGCCATGACCTGAAACGAATCTTCAACTCCAACTTTGCCATCAACAACACCGCGAACCGTTATGGGTTTCTCAGTCAGGGTTGTAGAGGCAGGAGAGGTGACGGTGAGCATTATCTGGACTGACTGTGAAGGATTTAAATGGACATATCTCTCATTTATGGCGTTGGTTAATAGGGCTCCACCTGTGAAGGATGTGACCCAGTTCTCTCCTGTCTGAACCGTCTCCAGTATAACATCGTTGGCCACAGTGCCGGAGTTCTTCACAGTGAAGTTATAGAAAGCACTGCCTCCAAGGTTCACATAGGCATCAGAATTGCTTGACAGTGTAAGGTCTACTTCATTTGCAGAGGTGACTCTTGTTATCAGATTGAGAGTAATGGAAAACTTGGGTGAGGTATCGTCATTTGTGATGGTTGCAGTCATGGCCATTGTAAAAATATCGCCCTCGTTCCTTCCTGCGGTGCTTACTGTAACGGTGGTGTAACGCATTGAGCCGGTTGGAACCGAGTTGAATGTGGTATTATCAAATTGTGCGTTCCATGAACCTGTGTCTGAGTGGGTAATTTCGATGTCAGCGGTTTGGGCCCCCACATTCTTGGACTCGAGGTAGAACTTCACAGAGGAGTCTATTGTTGCGCTTTTCTCTGCATCGATTGATGTGAATTCGATTGCGAAGCCAGTCATGTTGAAATAGAAGTTAGTAGAATGCTCGTTGCCCTGGTAGTCAGAGACCACAATCGATACTCTGTACATCCCACCCTTGAGGTTTGATTCGCCTGAGTAGTCCCACTCGGTCTCGAAAGATGCATATGTAGAGGTCTTTGTTGTATCCAGTTCTTCAACCTCTAGCATCACAGTACTGATCGGGTTATAGATGGTAACATTGACGAACCTGACGTTCTTTGCCCTGAACACATCAGTTACACTTCCATCGATCTTAACGACCTTGTCAGATGCTGGCACATTAGGGAAAAACACAATGGTCTCCTGACCCTGCTTGTTGCGGAATGTAACATCAATATCGGTTACAGTGTTGCCATCATTAAGTGTGAAGTGTGCAGGCTTATCATCGTTGGTGGTTAACTCCATAAAGATGCCTCTGCTCACCTCGATTTTGACCTTTATCTTGTTTCCAGAATGGAAGGTGATGTTGTCTTCATCATTTTCGAAAGGAAGATCCCATGAGTCTTTGGTGGCTGAAGAAAGCGTGACACTTTTCTGGGCAACTATATCATCCTCGTCAAGAACCTGGATGGTGATATCCGTGGAGGGCAGAGGAGCCCTGATAGATAAGAGAACCTCGAACACCCTAATGGGATTATGAATGGTCAGATCTCCATTGAGGTCGTCTGCAATCTCAAATATGTATTCATTCTGAACTGGTATCGGCTGGGTGGTATTCTCTGGCTCCATTTGGGTAAGAAGATTGTCGGCAGCAAAGTATAGGTTCAGATCATAAGGCTCTTCAGCAGGTACCTGTCCCACTGTACTTCCAAGTAGGGCTAGCTGTGCCATCAGGAGCATGGCAATTAGTGTCAAGACTGTCCAGTTCTTTGCCTTTTGCAACATAAACACACATCCCATAGGTGACAAGGTTCACAATGGTACATAGAGTATATATTGTTTACTTCTTTTATTTTGCGCTGGGTATAGATAAGTTCACTACTCTGGATGTGCAAGAGAGATGACAAATGCCAATGAAAGCCCCATACGTAGATATACGCAACAATTACTGACAATTAATCAGAACCGATACAGCGAAAGTATTCTAGAGAAGGTATTCTAGATGAACATGGTAAGTATTTCTTTGAATTGAAAAAAGGTGCAGCCGCCGGGAATTTCGCACCCTGCCATACAACTCTGCTGGCAGAGGATTCGAACCCGGGCAAGAGGCTTGGGAAGCCCCGATCCTAACCAGGCTAGATCACGGCTGCATTTGAATCGTCGCTTGACCATCTTGGCCTAAACTGTGCCATCTTGGTTGATATTGTACCAGCAGAGCCGCTATTAAATCTTTTTATGACTGGCGCATGCAATTATAGTGGCGCACTTATCATTTAGGACAAATGATTTCGTGTGCCACACATAATCAAGAAACCATCCAAAAGTCCTATATGTTTGGTTCTTGACTATACTCGGTCTGCAACCATTAATTAATCCATGATGTCAAAGGTGTAGTCATCCCAATGGCGTAGCCCAAGCACGATCTCAAGTTCTTGAGGTGTCAGGATGGGCAGTGAGTAGCTGCTAGCATCATCCAGGGCAATTCTAGGACATAGGGTGCTTACGAATGCATCAACCCTGAACGGAAGCAGCAGGCTTGGAGTTAGCTCCCGTACCGAGAGTAAAAATCCCTCTAGTCCACGCTCTTCTAACTGTTCTAAAATGCGTCTGGCAAGATCCATTCTGCCCTGGCCTGACTTGGTGCCAACCAGTATTCCGAAAGTAGAAGCATCTTGGGCCCTAGCAATTGCGCCATGGCGTTTCCTGAGCATTAGTTCCAGCTCCTCCTCCAGGGTTCGCACCTCTCCCAGTAGTGGATCTGCCACAACCACTGGCTTGCCTGTCGCTAGCATCACCCCCAGCGGGTGGAAGTTGCCGCTACCTATGAAAAGATATGACCCGACGCTCTCCTGAATATCCATAGCCGGTGAAAAGCTGCATCCCAGGATCTGTCCGGGGTATTTGGATCTCTTTCCGGCCTCGCCCAACTCTACTTGGAATCCCGCATCTTCAAGCAACATTTTTGCATGGCTCAATGCATCGATGTGCTGGATGGTCGTTATAAGCCCCACTGAGGAGATTAGCTTGCTCAATGCATCCTCAACCACTTCTCTTATGTTGAGGTCCATCCTTGCCTCGATAAAGAGGGTTGGTATTTCCTCGCCGGTGCTGTTCAATTTTCCGCTGGAGCTATACAATCGGCCTTCAGTGCTGTGTAATTGCTTTTCGGTGCTGTATAATTGAGAATGGCCAAAGTGCACCAATGCATCGGCTTGGGGCTGGACTGGCAAGTCGCAAGCACCATAGCAGGGATCGGCAGATATGCAATACCTTGCTTCAGTATGCTCCAAAAGGGTGGATACCACCTCAATTGCACGGGTCTTGAGCCCTTCTGGGAACTGTAGTAGCACCTCTTTGGCTCCTATGGATGTTATCCATTTCGCAACCCGTTCCAGCTCCAGGTCGAATTCTTTCACACTTTCACCTCTGGCCGCAGATGATGCGTAATTTCTAGCAGATCCAGTATCAGCTCGTCAATGTTGATCCTATTGATGTGTGGCATAACCACCATTCGCAGGGCTTTTGGATGGACGGACATTGAAAGGTTCCAACCCCTAGTAGCCATGTGTTTGCACACCTCTGCAGGAGAGCTCAGTCTTTTTCCTGTGCGTATCGCCACGATGTTCATCAGCGGTTCCATTACCAGGTCGAACCCTTCCTCGCCCAATCTTTTGGCCAGGTATCGTGTCTTATCCATGCACTCACTGACAACTTCCACATAACCAACATGGCCTAGCGACCGTAGCACTGCCCAGCATGAGGCAACAGACGCCGAGGCTCTGGTGCCTAGCAGGGACAGGGCTTTTTCCTGGGTCAAATATGGTGATGAGAATGCCGTAAGGTCCAGCCAGGAAGGCTTACGAACCAGAAATCCTCCTGCTGGAGGAGTGGAAAGTCCCATTTTGTGAGGATCTAGGGTGATGGAGCTGACCTGCTTTACTGAGAAGTCGAATGGGGGTGCTGGTTTATCCATGAAAGGCAAGACAAACCCGCCGAAGGCCGCATCCACATGGAGATAGATGCGCGTTCCATCCAGCATCTCTCCAATCTTCTCGATGGGGTCTACGACTCCAAGCTCAGTGGTTCCAGCTACTGCAACGACTGCTGCCGTCTGGTGTTTGGATAGTTTATTCTCAAGATCCGTCAGGTCCATCCTGAACTCACTGTCAAGGTCAATGTCGACCCTATTCATCCCCAGTAGATCGATCGCTTTGAACACCGAGAAATGCGCGCTACGAGGCACCATGACATCAAGGTTCCCATTGGCCAATTTTCTTGCTATCCATAGCGCCGTGATGTTAGATTCGGTCCCACCTGAAGTGATGTAGCCATCAGCTCCATGATGATGCATGAGGCCAGCTAGAATTGATATGACCTCCCTCTCGAGCTTGGCAGTACCGGGAAATAGTCCAGGGTTTCCTAGATTTGCTTCTAGGAACATCTTGTGCCCCTCCAATGCCTTTTCATGGGGTGTTGTGTACATTGAGCCAAAAATTCTTCCATGAGAATATGACAGATCTTCCTGGGCAGCCTCTGCAAGGCTTTTCCGTACCAGTTCCTCAGCCAGTGGCTCAAAACCAGCCATGGGTCGGACTTAGCAGGGAAGTAGTGTTTATATCTTACGCTCAGCATTAAAGATGGCAATACTTTT
The DNA here is from genome assembly GCA_030595765.1 of Thermoplasmatota archaeon. Taxonomy (GTDB): domain Archaea; phylum Thermoplasmatota; class Thermoplasmata; family JAUVCJ01; genus JAUVCJ01. The sequence goes on from JAUVCJ010000015.1 coordinate 14,047, forward strand.
TGCCTGATGTTCTGGAAAACTATAGCTTATGCTCAACGGTCTGGAGCAATGGGGACCAGAATCTCTGGCCGCAGGCCTTGCATACCCTCGCATCCACCTCTACATGAGCGCTACACGCTGGGCACTGGGCAAGCACCTCTGTTGTTGTATTCATTTGCGGAAATAACCTGTTCCTTTCCTTCTGAGCCAAAGGTCCGTGATGAATTAGGGGGGACCAGAAACTTGCTCCGCACTCGCTACAGCTGTCAGCCTCCACCTCAACATCTACCCCGCATCTTGGACAGACTGCCATCTGCAAGTCCTCAGCATCGTCGAAGCCACCCTTGTCATAGGGGGCATGATCTTGATGAGCATGGTCTCGATGAGACTCATTCCTATCGAGCCTATCCTCTTGGCCTGGTACTGGTTGCTTTGTCCGTATGAACTTGTAAACAAAGTATAGCAGAAATACTATGGCCAGGACAACCCCGGCGTTGAACAAGAAATCCACCTCACCTGCCATGTTCTAACCTCATGAGCCTACCGTTCGAATCGCTGATTCGAACCAGCGTTGAAATATGTTTCTATCCCTGTAGTTTACCTAACACCTTCTCTACTTCCTCGAGTATCTCTCCAGATCTCACCAGCTCCTTCATTGCGGTGTGGTCTGGGTATAAGGGCCTGTCAATATCGAGGAAATCAACGTGCTTACGAACTACCTCTCTGGCTCTGGTGGTTCCCTTTCCCGGGTTGAAGATATTTCCCTCTCCAATGTAGTCCGAGCAATATTTTGGTTTGCACCTAAGGTCTAGGGCTTGAGCTGCAGCCATGAACTCTATTCCAAGCACACCGTTGGCATTGTCCAGTATCTGAGCGTTCTTTATGGCAGTGTTCATGCCCATTGATACGAAGTCCTCCTGGTCTGCAGCTGCAGGAATGGACTGGATGGATGCCGGCGCCGAGAGTATTCGTGCTTCTACTATCTGCATGTCAGCGCAGTACTGGGATAGCATCATGCCTGACATGAGCCCACCCTTTTCTGTTAGGAACCCAGGTAGGCCTGAGCTTAGAGCCCAGTGTAATAGCCTATTCAGGCGGCGTTCACTTAGTACGCAAACCATGGTAATTGCAGCTCCTGCCATGTCCATTGGCACAGCTACAGGAGAACCCTGGAAGTTGGCGCCGGATAATACCTCTCCATGGTCAGGAAGGAAAATTGGGTTATCGCCTACTCCGTTAAGCTCGATCTCCACCTGGCTCCGTGCGTAATCCAGAGCATCACGAGCTGCTCCAATGACCTGGGGGGTGGAGCGCATGGAATAGGCATCTTGAACCTTTAGTTTCAACTTGCCTGGCACCAGCAGGTCAGAGCCTTCCACACAGTTGCGGATGTTGGCTGCGCTCTTTATTGACCCACTGAATCCTCTTATTTTGTGAATTCTCTCATCATAGGGTTTTAGATTTGCCAGAAGTGCCTCTAGGCTCATTGCGCACCCGATCTCGGCCTGCTTAAGCCATCTGAGCATGTCATAGAGGTGGATCGCACTCATAGCTGTAAGGACATTGGAGCCATTTATGGTTGCAAGGCCATCTCGGATCTTCAGGCCAGGCGCTAAAATGCCTGCTTTTTCAAAGGCCTCGCAGGTTTCCATCTTGACGCCTTCGTAGTAGCAATGCCCTTCATTCATCAGAGCTAGCGCGATCTGGGACATGGGTGCAAGGTCACCGGATGCTCCAACTGATCCTTTCTGGCAAACGAATGGTGTTACGTCTTTGTTGAGCATTTCAACCAGACATTGGGTTATTTCCAACCTGCAAGCTGAGTTGCCTTTGGCATGGACGTTGATGCGCCCCAGCATGGCTCCGCGGACATATTCCAGTGGCGCAGGGTCGCCTATTCCAGCTGCGTGATTGAATATCAGGTACCTCTGGAATTGCTTGACCTGCTCGTCATCCAGCTTTGTCTCGGAAAATTCGCCGATGCCTGTGTTGACTCCATAGATCACTTCGCCTGCAGCGATCTTGTCCTCCAGTAGCACTCTGCATTTTCTGATGAGCGTACAGGCTTCTTCTGAAAGCTCAACTCGCTCTGCATGCCTGGCAACTGAAACTACCTTCTCGATGGTTAGACCATGTCCAGAAATTACTATTGTCAATGAAGTCCCCCAGTTCATCCTGGGCAAGGCTCGAGCTCGATATAAATGTTGTTCCAAGTCCTCAAACTTTGAAGCTAGCTATTAAACTCTTAAGCAAGCCATTGAACTCTACCTGACATACATTAAACTCTTAAGGATTCAATGGGTGGTGGCTCCTATACCAGTGTCACAACATCCTGGACCGCTCCCAGGACCGTACCATCGTGAACAAGTTTCTTTGCCCTCTCGATGTCATCTTGCAGAAGTCTATCTGAACTGAGATGTGGTATAGCCTCCCTCACAGTCTTGTGGGCTCTAGCAGCACCATCTCCAGGTCTATGTTTGTGAAAGTCCAAGGCTTGAGCGGCGCACAGGAGCTCGATGGCAACGATGGTTTCCACATTGACCAGTACTTGCCTGCACTTTCGGCCTGCAATGGTTCCCATGCTGTTATGATCCTCCTTGCCAGCAGAGGTTGGTATGGAGTCCACAGATGCTGGGTGGCAAAGGGACTTATTTTCCGATGCAAGGGCAGCAGCTACATACTGAGCTATCATATAGCCGGAGTTGACGCCGCTGTCTTCAGAAAGAAAAGGTTTAAGGTTTGATACATGGGGGTTGGTGAGCCTGTCAAGCCTCCTTTCGGCAATGCTGCCCACTTCAGACACCGCAATGGTTAGGAAATCGAGAGCGAGTGCAAGGGGTTGGCCATGAAAGTTGCCGCCACTTAGAAACTCGCTTTCCTCAACAAAGATGAGCGGATTATCGGTAGCCGAATTGACTTCCACCTGTACCACGCCTTTGACGTATTCTAGAGCATCTAGAGATGCTCCAAGCACCTGTGGTACGCATCTAAGGCTGTATGGGTCTTGAACCTTGTCGCAATCCACATGGGACTCATATATCTCTGAGCCCTTGAGGAGCCGTCTCATGTTCTGGGCAATTCTGGTTTGCCCGACATGGGGTCGAACCTGCTGGATCCGTTTATCATAGGCACGCCATGTTCCCATCAATGCCTCAAGGCTCATGGAAGCAGCAATTTGTGCGGTGCGAATTAAAACATCAGCATCGTGGACAGCCATGCATGCCAGCGCAGTCATGGCCTGGGTGCCGTTGATCAGTCCCAATCCCTCTTTGGGTCCGAGAATGATCGGTTCTATGCCGGCATCTGTTAGGGCAGCTCCAGCTTCCATTCGTTCGCCCTTATAATTCACATAACCTTTCCCCATCAATGCAAGCGCAATGTGGGCAAGCGGTACAAGGTCGCCACTGGATCCAACCGAACCCTGGCTAGGCACCTCCGGGTGGATGCTGGAGTTGAGCATGTCCAAAAGCGTTGAGATGACCTTGGGACGAACCCCGGAATATCCCTTCAAAAGCGAGTTTGCCCGTAGTACCATCATCGCCCTCACGATCTCATCCGGGAATAGTTCACCGACGCCGCCAGCATGGCTGAGGATGAGGTTCTTTTGCAGGTCTCTAAGTTGTTCAGCAGGTATCACGGTATTGGATAGCTCTCCGACACCGGTCGTGATGCCATAGATACGTTCTCCTGATGCAACGAAACGATTCACCAGCTCAGAGCATTTTTTCACCCTTTCCATGGCTTCTTCCGAGGCTGTAACTCCAACACCGAGCCTGGCAATTATTACAACCTCGTCCAGGGTCAGGGTTTCTCCGTCCAGTGAGATACTTCCAGTTCGATCCATGTTTTAGGCAATGCTCCTGGTATTCTTATTGGTTTTTGTCTCGGTTCTTTGTTTGATCATCTACTAATCCTCTATCTGATCCTCTACTTATTTTCTATCTGGTTTTCTATTTCGTACTATGTTTCATACTCGATTTGACTCCCACCAGCGCAATATCCTCATTCTCATTTATTTCGCTCCAAAACCATTTTCCCCCCCTATTGCCTTCCTTAAAGCAATGGACCCCTCTCTGGATTTCATCCAAACCCATTTTAGGGATTATTACCGCCAGGCTCAGCTTGACATGCCTCCCAGGTTCGGAAAGAGAGAATGGGGTTTTTTCCATTTCAATGGTAAAGGAATGCAAAGGCCTGTTACCTTCTCTACCTCAAGCGAGGCCAGAACCTTTCTTTCTGGGGGGCTGCATTCAGAGGGTTGGCAAGGTGGCCGTGGCGGAAGGGTGCCAATGCATGCATATCACTCTGCTGCATACTATGAAGACCCTGCTTTACCCATGGCACAGAAGGTGTGGTTGGGCTCAGACCTGGTGTTCGACCTGGATGCAGACCATCTCAAAGATGCCGATACCATGACCTTTCAGGAGCAACTTGCCCAAGTTAAGGTAGAGTTCATCAAGCTCCTTGACGATTTCCTATTTTCGGATTTTGGCTTTGACGAGGAGGACGTGGCCATCACTTTTTCAGGTGGTCGGGGATACCACGCCCATGTGCGCAAGCAATCGATATATGGCCTGAGCAGCCCTGAGAGGAGGGAGATCGTGGATTACATAATCGGCCCTAGGGTTGAAAGGGAGGGCGATTTGGATGCCTGGATGGACTATGTTTTCACCTCCGAGGCCTATGCCGTTGTCGGTACTGGAGCCTATGCACGAGCCAAGATGAGGCACAGCATGCCAAAACCGGATGATCGGGGTTGGAAGGGTCGGATGGGTCGATGGCTGTACGTTTTCGTAGATCGGTTGGAGAAGATGGAAGATAAGGTTGCAGTAAAGCACCTACAGAATATTGCAGGGATAGGTGCCACAAGCGCAAAGAAGATTCATCAGGACCTATTCGCCGAGAGAGGGGATGGCAGAGGAGTGGACAAACTTAGAAGGGATCAGAACATCGATGTGTTCTCCAACGATGATGCCATGCGGAAGTTCATAAAGGCACTAACTCTGGAAGCTAGTGTGAATGTTGCTGGGGAGACAGACGAGCCAGTGACCTCGGACATTAAGCGCCTTATAAGGATGGCAACCTCACTTCATGGTAAATCCGGCCTAAGGGTCGTGCCCATGAACCGGAGCCAGCTCGATGACTTTGAACCACTGCGAGATGCATTTCCCTCCACCTACACCGACGACCCTGTTGACATAAGTGTGACCAAGGGTTGCGATTATAAACTAAAGAATGACGTTTTTCAACTAAAAGAAGGGCATACTCAGGTTCCAGACTGGGCAGCGGTGTTTCTGCTTTGCAGGCGAGAGGCCACTCTGGTTCCATGACTTTCCCTGGCCCATTAATTGCTATGGCACCATGACTTGCACGGCACCTTGACTCCTCTAGCTCCATTAATTGCTATGACATCACGACTTGCATGAAACCTTGATGAGCTGAATGTACCGCAGAGGTATTCAAATTTACTCTCCAAATATGCACTTTTCTAACGAATTGCTTTTTGTTAATAGTGGCACAAACGCAAAACAACCCTTGAAAACCGGCTTAATCGTCCATATATTCAAAAAAGTTTATATACGGTCAGTGACAGATATATACCTAACTTTTCCATGAATGGAAAGGAAGGGGAGTACTATGTCTAAGCTGATTCACGCAGATTCAGAATGCGTTTCACGCTATCTTTGCACGACCTACATCAATGATACTCTGGTTTGGCCCAGACATGATTGATGTGCCGACGATTATGCTGAGGAACGTGACTGAACGTCTTAATTCTGGCCGCCACCACTGCTGGTAACCGGATCGATAGCGTTAGCTTTGTCCTCCAAGTCACGAATGGTCTGGTGGAGTGTCTTTAAATCAGATTCCATCTTGGCAGCTTTAGCTCTCATTTTGGCAGCTTTCGTCCTCATCTTCGCTGCCTGCTGTACTGCTTTGCTGGTCCTGGTCACGTCCTTTGCATATTGCTTTGCCTCTTTAACATCAGCCTTGGCACACATATTTAACCCTGGAGGGAAAACACCTCACAGGGATATAATGTTTTTCGCAGTGAAATCTTTTTTGAGAGTGTTTTTTGGATTTGCTTATGGGTGTGTATTATTTCCATAAATTCTTGGCAGGGTAGCTTTCGTAGGCATAGGTTAGGGCTTATCGGGTGGTGGGCACACTCCATGTTGCACCTGTAACTTCCTACAGACATAGGTAGGGCCATTCCACAGGCATAGGTAAATTCACGTCCACAAAATTTGTGGTTTTTCGCTTTCTCTTTCAATGGTGATGAGTGCCTGAACCAATAGGTTTAAACCTATACGAATCTATATGCTGGCAGAGGGCGCGGATGGGGCCGAATTTACTTGTTCAGACCCGATAATGGTGAGAAGGTATGCTCAATCTTATCAAGAGAACACTCAGCAGGGAAATATGGCAATGCGACCTGTGCAATGCTACATACGGCAGGAAGATAGAGCAGTGCTCCTGCGAGGTGGCCAGAGTTTCTTCTGGATCTGGCACTATTGGGCAAAGTCCCACTAGTAACACTGGTAATATTTTTGGGCAGACCTCAGGGCGTGGAATAGGTGC
>JAUVCJ010000185.1 GCA_030595765.1 Thermoplasmatota archaeon
AACGTCATGTAACATGGAATAATCTTCATTATTTAGAATGTCCCGCCAAATGATCGGTGAGCCGCCTTTTATTGCCAAACCTGTGGGACCCATGCCATTTGGTGAATCATCCCAAGTAATCTCAAGAGAATCAAGGTAGGGATGAGCCACTCCTGCAGAAGCAACAGGTGTAACATTGAACGAATCCTCCATGACTGTGCCGATCCACACCACCTGGAAGCCCAGGATGTCGTTCACACCTTTGCAGACCATGTCAAGTATCGTCTCAACATCCATCGTGAGGTTGATTTCCCTGCTAACGCTCTGGAGATGCCTGAGCCATTGTATCTGCTTCTTGATCCTCAACTCTGATTGAAGGCGAAAGGTCACATCAGCATCCACACCCCTATACCCCACTAGCTCTCCATCAGGGCCAATTACTGGAACACCACTGGTATCCAGAATTACGGTATGCCCATCCTTATGAACATTGAGATTAATGAAGTTCTTGAATGCCTTTTTTGTAGAAAACACTTCGAAGGCCATTTCTTTCATCTCATCCCTACGCTCCTCCTTGAACAGGTCATAGAAATATTTCTTACCCACGACTTCGTCCGACTCATAGCCCAATAACGTCTTCATTGCCGAACTGGAATAGGTGTAAAGTCCATCCACGTCAACCTCCCATATCCACTCTCCAGCACTATCTGCAACCTGCTGGAACCGTTTCTCGCTCTCCAATATCTTTGCTTCAGCCTTTTTTCTCTCGGTCATGTCATGGAATATTCCCTGATTTACAAGCCGTCCGTCCAATTCGAATACGCTGGAGCTGATCTCTACAGGGATATGCATCCCGTCCTTACTGAGTACATGTATATCCTCAGAAATGGACTCCCCCTTCTTGATATGGTCTTCAAATATCAACTTATACTGTTCAATCTTCTCAGACGGGTGTACCTGGGTCTGATGCATTCCAATGATCTCGTCTCTAGGCCGGCCCAACAAGCTCTCAGCTTTTTTATTTGCATCAATAAATAAACCAGTGTCAGCATCCGCGATGAGTATGGCATCATTAGCTGCCTCGATAAGCTTGCGATACTTCTCCTCGCTATCCCTTAACGCTTTTTCCGCCTTTTTTCTCTCGGTGAGGTCCCTAACAATGATCATGTCTGCCGGCTTACCATCAAAAGTGATAAGAGCGGCATTGATCTCAACCTGGATGGTCTGGCCTGATTTATTTATCATCTTTGTCTCATAGATCGGAGGAATGCTCTCCCCTTTCATTCGCTTCTGGTATCTCTGAATGAGCTTGATCTTCTCCTCTGGAACAATGTGATCTAGAAAATCCCTGCCGGTTAGCTCATCCCGGGAATACCCAGATAACCGCAGTCCCTGAGGATTTATGTACACTACCTTCTGATCCTGGATTATGATTATTGTATCGTTTGCTCTCTCAACCAGGTTGCGGTACTTCAACTCTGATTCCCGTATCTCACCCTCGGCTTTTTTTCGAATGGAATGATCCCTTATTATGCCCTGGACAAGCACCTCATCTCCGATATGGATCAGGCTGGCATTTATTTCACCTGGAAATAGCTCCTTATTTTTCTTCAGGAAATCCATCTCAAAGGACACGAAACCATCGGTGGATATTGCATCAAGCTGGTGCTGCACGGATTCTGACATGTCTGAGGGGTGAATGTCGTGTAAACTCATGTTTGCAAGTTCCTCTCTGGTATACCCGAACAACTCAAGCGCTTTTTGGTTGAAGTCTAGGATGTTTCCTTGAGTATCGTGGATGAATATTGCATCATTAGAGAAGTGGAAAAGAGAATAATACCTCTCCTGGCTTTTTAGCAATTCCTCTTCTGACCGTCTGCGCCGGGTGATGTCCCTGGACACCATCATTATATGGTTTATTGTACCATCCTCTTGCTTGACTGGCATCAGCCTGGACTCGACTATTACCTTATTCCCATCAGAGTCCTGCATAGGGAAATCTACCTCAATGGGCTCGCCATCCAATGCCACCTGAAATGCTTCTTGTATGAACTGGCACATTTCCGGAGGTAACACATCCGAAATGCACCTGCCTATGACGGTTTGTACCCCCTCAAATAGAGGAGCTTTGATCCCGTTATCATTAAGAACCATTATCCGACCCTCAACATCGAGGAGTGCAATGGAGTCGGGTGAGGTCTCGATAAGGGAGCGATATATCTGTTCGCTCTCTCTAAGAGCCTTTTCCATCTCCTGCTGCTTGCCCACATCGATAACCTGGCACAGGACACGAGGCTCCTCTCCGTTAGGGATCGGAGATGTAATGATGTTTAGGTTCCTATATTCACCATCAGAACCTTGGATGCGGGCTATGCAGCTGGAGGTATCCCCCTGGATAGCCATGATGAAGCAGGCTGCGGTCTTGTCCTTATCATCGGGATGAGTATAGGTTCCGGCTCTTTTTCCCAACCATTCAGCAGGGTTGTGACCCACGAGATTTCCACAGGCCTTGTTGATATATACATAATTGGCTTCCAGATCCAGTATGAAAAGGCCAATTTTGGCATTATCAAGGATCGAGTTGAGAAAAGCCTTATTAAAATCTGGCATACTAAGGGCCATATCCTCTTCCATAGCACCATCTGTCTGCCCAGCATTTTTCTCAGTGCTTTCCTCAGTGTTTTGACCTGCATTTTGCTTGGCTTTTTGCTCAGCATTCTGCCCAGCGTCATCCAACCCACAATCGCAAGGATCTTGATCCAATCTCCACAACTCCAGACTAAAACGGCACGTGTCGAGACATAATGCTGCATTAGCCTAATATCAATGAGGCGTGGTCATTAAAAGGTTTGTCTTTCGCGCAAGACTAAATAAGGTGGGAGCACTTGACACAAATAATTGGTGTTGTACACTGCTAGGAAGAGGTTGGAATGCGCATAAAACCGGATCCGTTCGAAGCTGACCGTATTTTCGAGTTCTATAGGAAAAGTTTTAATCTCCACTCTGAAAGAGGAACCCTGGAGCTCATCGAACTGCCTGTTATAATTGCCAGACGAGCGATCCTATTCGACCTGCATCATGAGCTTTATTCGGTTGTTGGAAGAACTGCAAATCTCTTGATAAAAAGGGTATCGATCCCGTATGGTAGAGATTTTTGCAAATGGGTAAAAAATACCTACTTCAAGGGTAAGGAGTTCTCAACCGAGATTGCCCTGAAATTCCTAGCTTGCGAGACGTTGGCTATTGGCATGGGTAAAATAATCATCCAATACGATAAGGACTCTGGAGAGGTCTTAGTTGAGGGACCTGATGGGCTTCCTGTTGGCCGCAAGTACATTAAAGAGAAGATCAAGGTGGATTCGTCTGTAGATTCATACCACCTGGGATACTACGAGGGATTCATGTCTGAACTTTTCAACACCAAATACGTGGGAGTAGAAGAGACATGCGTAGCATTGGGAGCATCAAGCTGTATCGCACGGCTGATGAAGAAGGAGTGAATGGACGTACCTGCAAAGAGAGCAAGAAACAATATCAGCCATATCAAAACGCTAGAAGCAAAAGAGCCCGGTGTATCAGGCAAAGAAGGCACCGTAAGCTGCTTTTTGGCTCAGGAAACCATGCCAAAGTGGCATCCTTGGGTTTCTTCGAGGACATACCAGCACTGCTTGTGGTGATATTGGGCTTAGGCATATTTCTTGCATCTTTGCTAGGAGTAGCCATTAGGCAAGAGGAATGCCAACAAGACCTGAGACACCAGACCCAGGTTCAAGATTTGCTATCTAGTCTATCCAGTCATCAACTTCTCAAAGATGAGCCTGATGGCAGTGTATTGAGCCTCAACACACTGGAGGAGCTCAGCGCCCAGAGTTTATTCAGTAATTTTTCAACAGCGAGGTTGGGGTTTAAGTTCTCCATGGATATTTGGCTACAACACGAAGGAAATGGCACTGGACAAATACATCTGACGTATCAGCCTGGCACATCACCCAATGACCCAGATTCAATGATAAGCGCAAGAACAACTGTAGTTGTTAGGGTTGAAGGGTATCACTACCCAGCAATCCTCCAGATAAGTGCATGGGGGTGGGTTGCATGAGACCTCTATGGCGCTCAAAAGAATGCTGTGATATGTGTGGAATGAAAGCACTTTCAAGCCTGTACGATGCTATGTTCTTCCTGATGTTTATGCTACTGGCAACAGGCTTAGTCCATGCGTCAACGCTTCAGCTAATTGATGACAGCGCTGGATTAGAACAACGAATTCAAAAAGACACCTGCGATGAGCTTCTTGGAACGATACTACTTTCAGATCATAGGGGGGTTCTCTACGTTGGCAACGGTACGAATGTCACTCATCCTCCAGGCCCTACAAGGATCTCTGAGCAACTTGTAGAGCAGGGGCTGCTTATTGCACAAGGTGCGGAACCAGAAGGTTTTGCCAAGGGTCTGAACAGTGAGCTAAACTCCATGTTAGTAGGCCTAACAACTCCTGCCCTCAAGGCAATGCTTGTATTGCGAGTTTCTCCTGATGAGCCCTACCCCATCGCTTCAAACTTTGTGATCCCAGGCCAGGCTAGCCACACATTTGAAGCATACAAGTTGCCCTTGGCAAAATTGCTTCCTGAAGATTCCTACTCCAAAAGTTATTGGGTATTCCCTGTGGTTCCTTCGATGTGGTCCGACCTTTCAGGAGAGGCCGACACAACATCAGGCACAGCAAACAATGATCAGTCTAGTTCTGAAGGAAAAAGTGTGGAGGTGGCTCTGTATTGCTGGACTTGAATCGACATCAAGCTAATCGACAGCAGTGTTATGAAGAAGATGTAGGCGATCTTATGCCCAATCCTATGCCTGAATC